>JAJPIT010000040.1 GCA_021324615.1 Terriglobia bacterium
CCGGTCAGCACTTTGGGCGACGCGGTGGCGGGGATCTCCTCAGGCTCGATGGCGGGCACGGCCATGTGCGCGGTCATGATGGAATCGACGCCGTGCGCGATGGCGGCCTGGAACGGTTTTAATTCGACCTCGTTCATGCGCTCGCGCGAGGCGTCGAGCCGCGCCAGGCCCAGGTGGCTGTCGATGCTGGTATCGCCGTGTCCGGGAAAATGCTTGGCGGTGACCAGCACACGATTTTTCGGATCCGAATGCGCGCCTTCGATGAACGCCGCGACATATTTCGCGACATCGTCCGGATTTTCGCCGAAGGAACGGATGTTGATCACCGGATTGGCGGGATTCACGTTGACGTCGGCGACCGGGGCGAAAATCCACTCGACGCCGAGCGCGCGCGCCTCGCGGGCGGTTTCCAGGCCTTCGTAGCGCGCTTCCTCCACATCGCCGGCCGCGCCGATGGCCATGTTGTAGGGAAATTTCGGACCCCTGCTGACGCGCATCGAGGCGCCGCGCTCGAAATCCGCGCCGACGATCAGCGGCGTCTTGGCCAGCTTCTGCATCTGGTTGAGAAACAGGGCGAAGGAGTGCGGTTCGGCGTTGCGCACCAGCCCGTACTGCACGTGATTGTTGATAATCAAGCCGCCGATGCGCAGATCGCGGACCCAATGGCGGTACTTTTCGTACTCGCGCGATTTGCGGCTGGGCACGTCGCCGTAAGCCACGCCGATGACGAGCTGGGCCACGCGGTCGCGCAGGCTCATGCCGCGCAGGATCGATTGCGCGGCGCGCTGCTCGGGCGAAAGCGGCGGGCGTTTCGGCTTCGAGGCGGGCCTGGCGCCCCACAGGGCGCTGCCGAGAATCAGCGCCGCGCAGGCGGCGGTAGTGCGCATGATCTCTACAGTAGCGTACGCGGCGGATTCGCGCTTTGCGGGGCGCGGGTTATGCCAAACTGAAAAAATGAGCGCCGCCGCTACATTTCTTGCCGGATTTGTTTTAGCGATTCTTGTGGCTTTCCTGTGGATGCGGGCCCGGCCGCGGCGGCCGCCTGAGGAGGACGCGCTGCGCCGGATCGAATCGCAGATCCGCGAGCTGGAGGCGCAGCGGCAGCGCATGCTCGGCGGACTGGAAAACCAGATCGCCGCCTTGAGCCGCGAAACGGTGGCCCTGTCGCAGGCGCTGCGGGCGCCGAACTCGCGCGGGCGGTGGGGGGAGCTGACGCTGCGGCGTGCCGCCGAGCTCGCCGGCATGGTCCCGTACTGCGATTTTTACGAGCAGGAGGCGGGCGGCGGGCAGCGGCCCGACATGGTGGTCCGTCTGCCGGGAGGCCGCGCGATCGCGGTGGACGCCAAGGTTCCGCTGTCGGCTTATCTCGACGCGGAGGCGGCACGGGATGAAGCGGCCCGGCGCGCCGCGCTGGACCGGCACGCGCAGCAGGTGCAACGCCATATCGCGTTGTTGAGCGGGCGCGAATATTGGGCGCAGCTTCAGCCGGCGCCGGAGATGGTGGTTCTGTTTCTGGCCGGGGATCATTTTCTGAGCGCGGCCCTCGAACGCGATCCGGAACTGCTCGAACGCGCGCTGGAGCGGAAGGTTTTGCTGGCGACGCCGGTCACGCTGATCAGCGTGCTGAAAGGCATCGCCTTCGGCTGGCGGCAGGAGCGGCTGGCCCAAAACGCCGAGGAAGTGCGCCGCATCGCCGGCGAATTTCATGAGCGCGCGCGGCTGTTCGCCGAGTCCTACGCGGACGCCGGGCGGCATCTGGCCAAAGCCGTGGAGGCTTACAACCGTTCCGCGGGATCGTGGGAGACGCGGTTGGGCCCGTCGCTCAGGCGCATGCGCGAACTGGGCGTGGGGGCGCGGGACGCGGCTCCCGCCGTGATCATCGATACTCCGGTGCGCGAGCCGCGTTCGGCTCCGCCGGAGGCGCGTCCATGATGCTGCGGCACTTTTTTCTGTTCCTTTCCGCGCGCCGGGGACTGCGGCGATGGATGGAACGATCCCCGTTGTCGAAGAAGTTCACGGGGCGCTTTGTCGCTGGGGAGACGCTGGAAGATGCGTTGCGCGTGCTGGAACATCTGGAGCGGGAGCGGATCTGGGCCACGCTGGATCATCTGGGCGAAAACGTGACCACTATTGAGGAAGCCGCCGCTTCGCGCGATTCGTATCTGGAGGCGCTGGCCCGCATCGAGGAGCGCAAACTGCCGTCCACGGTGTCGATCAAGCTGACGCAGTTCGGCCTGGATCTTTCCCGGGAGGTGTGCGTGGAAAACGTCCGGCGGCTGAGCGCCCGGGCCAAGGCCATCGGCAGCCGCGTGGAGATCGACATGGAGTCGAGCGCGTACACCGACCGCACGCTGGAGATCGCGGCCGGGATCGCCGCCGAATTCGGCTGCGCGCGCACGGTGATTCAAGCTTATCTGTACCGCAGCGCCGCGGATATCCAGCGGATGAATGCGCTGGGCATTCCGGTGCGGTTGTGCAAGGGAGCCTACGATGAGCCACCGTCAGTGGCTTTTCCGGAAAAACGCGATGTCGACCGGAATTACGTGACGCTGATGAAAACTCTGCTCGATCACGGGGCGTATCCGGCCATCGCCACGCACGATGAAGCCATCATCGGCGAGGCGTTGCGCTATGCGCGCGAGCGGCGCATCGCGCCGGACCATTTCGAATTTCAGATGCTGTACGGCATCCGGCGCGACTTGCAGAAGCGCATCGTCGAACTGGGCTACCGGCTGCGGCTGTACGTGCCGTACGGAACGGCGTGGTATCCGTATTTCATGCGGCGGCTGGCGGAGCGTCCGGCCAACGTTTTGTTTTTGCTGCGGAATTTGTTCCGGTGACCGCCAGGGACGGATTCCGGACGCGCCGAAGCCGCCCGTTTCCGCCGCCGCCGGCAGGCTAACCCGCCGGATCTCCATCACATCGGCGATCGCTCCGGATTGGGGAACGCGCACTTGCCGCTATCGTCGAACCGGAATGACGACCCACCACCATGTTCACGGCCCCTGGAGACGGTGGTCGGAGGAAAGCACGCTGCATGTGGCCTGCGCTTACAGCAATCCGCTGCGGTGGCGGACGCGGCGCCTGCTGATGAACGATTTTCGCCGGCACATGGAGGCCAGCCCCAACGTAGTCCTGCACGTGGGCGAGCTCGCCTATGGGGAGCGGCCGTTTGAAGTCACCGGTCAAGACGCAAACGACGTGCAGCTCCGCACCGCGCATGAGCTGTGGCACAAGGAAAATATCCTGAACGCCGTCATCCAACATTTCCCGCCGGATTGGAAATACGGCGCGATCATCGACGCGGACTTTCACATGACGCGCGGCGATTGGGCGCTGGAAGCGATTCATCAGCTCCAGCACTACGATTTCGTCCAGTTGTTTTCGACCTACAGCGATCTGTCGGCGGAGCACCGCCCTTACCGGATCATGCCGAGCTTCGCCTGGAAGCACCTCCATCCGGGCTCCGCGAGAACGGCCAAGGGCTACTATGGATCGGCCGGTCCCGGCGCGACGGGCGGGGCCTGGGCGTTCCGCCGCGCCGCCTTCGATGCGGTCGGCGGATTGCTGGATATCTGCGTGCTCGGTTCGGCGGACTGGCACATGGCGTTTGGGCTGGCGGGCAAGGCCAGCAGCGCGCCGGAGCTCACCCGGTGCAGCGAACCTTACATGCGGGCGGTGCGGCAGTGGCAGGAGCGCGCCGGCGTTTTGAAGCAGAACATCGGCTACATCGACAATCACGCCATTCATTTCTTTCACGGATCCAAGGTGCTGCGCGCCTATGGCGAACGCTGGAAGATTCTGCGGGAGCACAACTACGACCCCGCCACCGATCTGGTAAGGGACTGGCAGGGCATCTGGCAGCTTGCCGGAAACAAGCCGCGGCTGCGGGACGATATTCGCGCCTATTTCCGCGCGCGGAACGAAGACGATCCCGCACTGCGCGGCTGCGAACGCGAACTGGCCTGAGTCACTGCTTCTTGGAATGAACCGCCTGGCTCATGTCCACCTGATCGCCGTTGGGCGTGGTGGCGGTAACTTTAGTGTTCGACAGCTCGCGGACGCTGGGTTCACTGGCGGATTTGGCCGGCGCGGTGATATTTTTCTTCATCTCATCGCCCATGGAAAGAACGTTCTGATGGGTGCGCCGCGCAATCTGGGCCGCCTCGCTGCGCGGATAAACGAATTCGTTGCCGTAGTTGTCGCCGGGGTAAAACCAGGCGCGCAACGCTTCGGGTGTTCCGGCGGGCCGCTCCTCGAACTTCATAACCGTTTCCGAGGTGGGATTCTGGCGGTAATCCGGGATCGCCAAGATTGTGGCGTAAAGCTGGGTTCCGTCGGCGTTGAAGATCTGAACGATATTGCGGTTGGATTGGGAATCGAGGAGCTTAAACTGATACGTTCCGGCAGGCAGCACCTTGCCGGGGATCTCCACCGGGCCGGAGAACGTTACGATGGTCTGCTTATTCCATTCGTCGGCGCGCGCCGGAGCGACCGCCAGAGCAAACAACACGGCGAAACACAAAGTCCACAGAGCTTTAGACATAAGCGCAACTCCTTCTCTTGTGTGTTCCTTGGGGCGTGACTGGAAAATCACCCCCCAGCGAATTTAGATAGATATTTGAAGGAGGCAGTTGCGCAATCAATCTCGATTGGAGACGCGCGCGGAGTGGAACGTCGCCATTTCGCGCAAAAGTTTCACGGCTACTTCGGCGAGATTGATTCCCAGCGCGGCGCCCGTGCCTTCGCCCAAGCGCATATCCAGATCGAGCAGCGGTTCGGCGTTGAGAAACTCCAGCATCCGCCGATGCCCGCGCTCGGCGGAGCGATGGGAATAGAGCACATAGTCGAGCGCCGCGGGAGCGATGGTTCTGGCGATCAACGCGGCGGAGCAGGAAATAAATCCATCAAGCACGACAACGCGCCGCAGCCGCGCGGCGCCGAGGATCAATCCGGTGATCGCGGCGATTTCGAATCCACCGACTGCGGCGAGTACACCGACGCCATCGTGCGGATCGGGGCGATGCAGCTTGAGAGCCCGCCGGATCACTTCGGCTTTATGGGCGACGCCGGCGTCATCGAGGCCGGTTCCGCGGCCGGCCGTTTCGCCCGGATCGAGGCCGCTGACGGCGGCGAAGATCGCGGCGGCCGAAGTCGAGTTGCCGATGCCCATTTCTCCGGCTCCCAGCAGATCGGCGCGGCCGGCATGCTCCATTCCGAGGGCGATCGCGCGCTCGGCCTGCTGGCGGGTCATGGCCGGTTCGCGCGCGAAATTTTTGGTGGGATGGCCGACGCCGGCATCGACGATCACGGGCTCGATTCCGTAATGCCGGCATAAAACATTGATGGCGGCGCCGCCCGCGTGAAAATTCGCCGCCATCTGCGCGGTCACTTCCGCCGGATATGGGCTCACGCCTTCGGCAACAACGCCGTGGTCGGCGCAGAAGATCAGCATCGCTTTGCGGCCGATATACGGCGTTTCGGTTTGTTGAATCAGGGCGATCCGCAGGGCAAGGGATTCGAGGCGTCCGAGGCTGCCGGGCGGTTTTGTGAGCGAATCCAGACGGCGCTGCACTCGTGCGGCGAGTTCGGCGTCGGCGATGGGAACGATGGAATCAAAGTTCATATATGCCGCCGTAATCCTGATCGATATTGGCGATGACGCGATTGACGGCGGCGTGCGCCACAATCGCCGCCGGGCGCGGGCCGGCGCAAATCCGCTGGAAGGCGCGGGTCACGCGAGACTCGAAGTCGCGCCAAGGCTCGCCGCCGGGCGGAGTCACGCCGCGCCAGTCAGCCATCTTTCGCACGGCGATCTCCTCGGCTTCGATCTCGCTCCAGGGGCGGCCATCCCAGGCGCCGTAAGTGATCTCGCGCAGATCATCGATGATCTGAACCGGCGCGCCGCGCGCGATCGCCTCGGCCGTTTCGAGCGCCCGGCGCAGCGGGCTGGAGTAAATCGCGGCGAGTTCTGGCAGCGGCAGAGACGTGGCATGCGCGCGGCCGGCTTCGCTCAGCGGGGGATCGCACTGGCCGAGCAGAACGCCAGTAACCGCCGGCTCGCAGTGCCTCACCACGAACAAGCCCGGCATGTGAACAGGACCAGAATGAAAATTTCGAGGATCTGCTCGGCTGCGCCCAGGCAATCGCCGTTCACTCCGCCGATCCGGCGATAGAAATAGAACTGCGCGAGCCGCAGAATCAGATAGCTTCCGAGCACGATGGTCAACCCGGGCCGCACCCCGCAGGCGAAGGACGCGGCGATTCCCTGCGCCGCGGCGAGCAGCGCCGCCGGAGTGGTCAGCGTCGCGGCGAAGGCGTGGCCCAGCCCCGATCCCGCCGGACGCGACACCCAGGCGAGCGCGACCATGGCCGCGCGCGGCACGGCTTGCGCCGCAACAAAAGCCGCGAAAATGTTGATTCCATAAATATGCTCGACCGCCTGCCAGCGCGCCACCACGCTCAGCACGATCGCCACGGCGCCGTAAGTCCCGATGCGGCTGTCCTTCAGGATCGCCGCCATTTTTTCGCGCGAGCGCCCGGCGCGGAACGCGTCGGCGGAATCGGCCAGGCCGTCTTCGTGCAGCACTCCGGAAATCGCCGCCCAGAAGGCGACCACGACCAGCGCGGCGATCGAGAGCGGCAGCAGGCGGGCAAGGCCGAGGAAGATTCCCGCTCCGGCTGCGCCGAGAATCGCGCCGACCAGCGGAAAGAAAATCGCGGACTCTCCCGGCGGCGCGGGATTTCCGCCCGTCGGAAAGATCGTCAAGAACGAGATCGCTCCGAGAACGCGCCGCATTAACATTGCGCCTCGCGCGCGTGAAGTTGCGGCGCGGGCGGCCGGCGCCGCTTCATTTCGAATCTCATTTGACGCGAAGGGGCTGGCCGAAGACCATCCAGTAAACTTCCTCCGCCACCGAAGCCGCGCGCTGGTTCAAAAGCCCGGCGTGATCCCGAAAATCGCGGCCCACGGTGTTATCGGGAACGAGCCCGCAGCCAACCTCGTTGGTGACCAGGATCACCGCTGCCTTGCTTGCGCGCGCGGCAGAGAACAACTTTTCCGAATCGCGGTCGACGTCGCGGCCAAAGGTGAGCATCACGTTGGACAGCCACAGCGTCAGGCAATCGACGACGATTGCGTCGGCGTCGGCGCCCGCGATGGCGTCGCCCACCTCCAGCGGCTCCTCGATGGTGGTGAACTCCGGCGCGCGCTCGGCGCGGTGGCGGGCGATGCGCGCTTCCATTTCGTGATCGAGCGGCTGCGCCGTCGCCAGAAACACCAGACGCGGGCCGCGCTTGCGCGCCAGTTCCAGAGCGTAACGGCTTTTGCCGCTGCGGGCGCCGCCGCCCACCAGGATCACAGCCACAGGCTTCTCCTTCGCGACCGCAGCAGCCAGATGAAAAACGGCCCGCCGGCGAGCGCGGTCAGCACTCCCGCGGGAATTTCGGTCGGCGCGATCACTGTACGGCTCAGTGTATCGCAGACGCAGAGAAACGCCGCGCCCGCGAAGAAAGAACACGGCAGCAGCACGCGGTGATCCGCCCCCAAACGCAGCCGCAGCGCGTGAGGCACGATCAATCCGACGAATCCGATGGGGCCGGTGAGGGAGGTGACCAGCCCGGTCAGCACCGATCCGGCGACGTAGCCAAAGATGACGAGCGCTCCGGTGGAGACGCCGCGCGAGGCAGCCCAATCATCGCCCACCGCGAGCAGGTTCCATTGCCGCGCCAGCCGGATCACCGCGGCGCACACCGGCAGCACGATCAAGGCGAGCCAGGCGAGCGTCGAATATTCCACCGCGTCGAGGCCGCCCATCAGCCAGCGCGAGATCGCGAAGGATTGCGAAAATGTCGCGGTGCTGTGCAGGAACAGAATGATCGCGAATGCGATGCTGTTCATGGTCACGCCGGCGAGCATCAGCGTGAAGGAGGAAAGCCTTCGTCCTTCCATGGCGATTCCGAGCACGATCAGCAGCACCAGTGCCGCGCCGCCCAGCGAAAGCAATCCGGTGGCGCGCAGGCCGAAGCAGATCCCCAGCACCGCGCCAACCGAGGCGCCGCTCGATACGCCCAGCGTGTACGGCTCCGCCAGCGGATCGCGCAACATGCACTGGAACAGAACGCCGGTGACGGAAAGCGCCGCGCCGCCGATCATCGCCAGCAGCACCCGCGGCAGCCGCGCGTAGAAAAAAATCTCGTAATCGGGCGAGGCGCGGGCGAAAGCGCGGCTTAATGAAATATGCGCGCTGCCGATGAGCGGCGAAGCCAGTCCGGCGGCGATCGCGGCGATGGCGGCGATCAGCGTGGCGGACGCCGCGCGGCTTGCGATCCTTTCAGGCTTGTCGCGCTCGGCGGGAACGCAGGCCTGGCCGCTGACGATCTCCGGTTTACCGTCCATAGCGAATCCATCCCCCGTCGATCTCCACGCGCACGCCGAAAACGCGCTCGATCAGATCCGGGCTGAACACCTCGCGCGGCGGCCCGTCTCCGGCGATGCGGCCGTCGCGCATCACCAGCGCGCGATCGGCGAATTGCAGCGCGAGGTTCAGATCGTGCGTCACCGAAACGACCAGCATTCCGCCGGCGCCCAGCGCGGCGAGCAGGCGATACATGGCGAGCTGATGCCGCAGATCGAGAAACGTGGTGGGCTCGTCGAGCAGCAGGGTTCGCGGCTGCTGCGCCAGCGCGGAGGCGAGGATGACGCGCTGGCGCTCGCCTCCGGAGAGCGACCGGAAATCGCGCGCGCGGAACGGCAGAACGTCAGCGGTACGCATGGCCTCTTCGACGGCCGCGAAATCCTGCGGCGATTCGTACCAGCCGCCGCCGTACGGTGTCCGCCCCATCAGCACCACCTGCTCGGCCGTGAAGGGAAACTCGACGCGCACGGTTTGCGGCAGAAACGCGACGCGGCGCGCGAAATCCCGGCGCCGCCACTGCCGCAGCTCGACATTTTCATACGCGCACGAGCCGCGATAAGGATGCCGAAGTCCGGCCATGATGCCCAGCAGCGTCGATTTCCCCGCGCCGTTCGGTCCGGCGATGGCCACGAACCCGCACGCGTCCAGGTCGAAGGACACATCGGCGACTCCATAGGCGAAGGCGAGGTTTCGCGCGCGGAAACTCACTTCGACTCCGGATGGAGGATGGCGAAGAGCTCGCGCGCCGCTTCCACCACGCGGGGGCCGGGCACCAGGAATCCGCCGGGAGGGATCGCATAGACGCGATGATCGCGAACCGCCGCGAGCGACGGCAGGCGCCGCCACAGCTCAATCACTTCGCGCTGCCGGGCGGCGGTGATGGCGGCGTCGTCGCCCATATCGCCCATGTCCACGATCACTTGCGGATCGCGCGCCAGCACTTCCTCGAGCGAGACCTGCGGATAGGCGGCGCGCGCGTCGCGAAACACATTTTCGCCGCCCGCGATGCCGATCACTTCATTTAAATAAGACGTGCGCCCGGTGACGATCAGGCCGTCGAGCCGCCCCGGCGTGCGGCCCACGACCAGCATCATTTTTTCCGGAGTGAGGTTCGCTGCGCGCGCGCGAACCTCATCGAGTCCTCCGCGAATGCGATCGATCAACTCCGCCGCGCGCGCCGCCGCGCCCGTCGCCTGCCCGACTTCGCGAATCGATTCGTAAATCGCCGCGATGTCCTGCTGATCGACCTCGAGCACGTTGAGATGCAGCCGCCGCAGACGCTCGGTCAGGCGCACGGGATTGGTCTGCACGATCACCAGATCCGGCTTCAGCGCGGCGATCGCTTCCACATTCGGATTCACATAATCGCCGATTTTCGGCTTTTTCAGCGCGTCCGGAGGATAGGTGCAGTAGCGCGTCACGCCGGCCACGCGATCGCCCAAGCCGAGCGCGTACAGCAGCTCCGTGATGCTGGGCGCGGTGGAGACGATCCGTTGCGGCTGCGCGAAAAGTCCGGCGGCGATGAAGAATGACAGGAAGCGGCGGGTTCTCATGGCGACGTTCTCCCTCGAAACGTTCTGGCGCGCAACTCGAGGAATCGGTCTCCTGACTCGCGGCCGGCTTTTTCGCGACGATCTTCCCGCCTTTCGGCAGTGACCGGTCGCGCCGTGGGGCGCCGCTTACAGTTGCGGGGCAGTGGCGGATTCGCACCGCCTTCCCGGCATTCCTCGGTTTCAGATTAGCAGAGAATCGCCGCCCGATACGTCACCGCTCGACGGCGCTCGCCATCGCCGGAGGATAACGGTCGCCGGCGGTCATCGAAGCCAGCCGGTCCAGCTCCGCCAAGTCTTGAGGATCCAGCCGCACCTGAACCGCGCCGAGATTTTCTTCCAGATATTTGCGCCGGCGCGTGCCGGGAATCGGCACTGCATCGGGGGCCACGGCGAGGATCCAGGCCAGCGCGATCTGCGCCGGAGTCGCGCCGTGGCGCTGGCCGACCTGCTTGACAATCTCCACAAGCCGCCGGTTGGCCTTCATGTTCTCCTCGTCGAAACGCGGCAGATTGCGGCGAAAATCCGTTGCCACGAACGCCGAACTCGATTCGAGCGCGCCGGTCAGATAGCCGCGCCCCAGCGGGCTGAACGGCACCAGTCCCACGCCGAGCTCGCGCATGGCCGGCAACACCGACTGTTCGATTCCGCGTTCCCACAGCGAATATTCACTCTGCACCGCGCTGATCGGATGCACCTTGTGCGCGCGCCGCAAGGTTTCCGCGCCCACTTCGGAAAGCCCGAGATAGCGCACCTTGCCCTCTTCCACCAACCGCTTCATGGCCCCGACGGTTTCCTCGATCGGTACGGCGGGATCCTTGCGGTGCAGATAGTAAAGGTCGATGGCGTCGACGCCCAACCGCCGGAGCGAACCCTCGACGGATCGCTTAACGTTGGCGGGCGAGCCATCCACCCGCATCTTTCCCGAGTCCATCGCGATGCCGAACTTGGTGGCGATCACCACGCCGCCGCGCCGCCCGCGGATCGCCTTGCCGATCAGCTCCTCGTTGGCGTAGGGGCCGTAGGCTTCCGCGGTATCGAGCATGGTCACGCCGAGATCCAGAGCGCGATGAATCGTCGCGATCGATTCCGCTTCATCGCCGGGCGTTCCGTAGCCGTGCGACATGCTCATGCAGCCGAGCCCGATCGCCGCGGCGGTGAGTCCTTGAGTTCCCAACTTGCGTGTTTCCATAATCCGCTTCAAAGTTTATCGCGGCCAGCGCGCCGGCGCCGCTTGTGTCCGTGCCGGGAACGCGCGCGCGGCGGCTTTCGATTACGCTAGGAAGACAACTCCATGGACAAACGGGAAATCCTAGCGCGGGTTCACGAAATCGGCATCATACCGGCGATCCGGGTGGCGACGGCGGAGGACGCACTGTTCGCGGGCCGCGCCGTCTTCGCGGGGGGGATTCCGGTCGCCGAAATTACGATGACGATTCCCGGCGCGCTCGACGTGGTCAGCACGCTGCGCCGCGAGATTCCGGAAATGATTCTCGGCGCGGGGACCATCTGGCGTCCGGACATCGCGCGCCTGGCGCTGGAGGCGGGAGCCCGGTTTCTCACCACGACGGGCCTGGTCCCGGCGATCGTCGAATACGCCGTCCGCGAGAAAGTTCCGGTGCTGCCCGGCGCGCTGACGCCGACCGAAGTGGCCGCCGCCTGGATGTCCGGCGCGGACATGGTGAAGATTTTCCCTTGCTCGCAAGTGGGCGGAGCGCCGTACATCCGGATGTTGAAAGCGCCGTTTCCAAGCGTCCAGTTCATCGCCTCCGGCGGCGTGACGCAGCAGACGGCCGGGGATTTTATTCTGGCCGGCGCTTCCGCTTTGGGCATCGGCTCGGATCTGATCCCGCAGGAAGCCATCCGCGCCCGGCGTCCGGAATGGATTCAGGAACTGGCGCGGCGATTTCTGCTCATGGTCCGGGAAGCGAGGCAGAAGCTGGCGCAGAACCGCCATCCGTTATGAAATAACTGCGAGCGCATCCCCGGCCTCGAAGTGAAGGCACTTCAATGGTACCGATAGTACTTTTCCCTGTCATTCGCAGTGAAAAAACCTAGTCGCATTTGGGGCGACTGCCGTATACTTACTGTGTATTCGAAGAGGAGATCGAAAATGCAAATCGGAGCGAAGGTGGTTTGTGTCATGAGATCCGTAATCGGAAGACATGTTCCTGGAGGATTTTCGCTGTTATGCTTTGCGGCGATTTTCCTCTCGCCGTCCGTCCGGGCAACTCTTTTAACATCTTGCGCGACGTGCGATGGATCCAAATACGCTCTCACGTATTCCTTGGAGAGTGATAACGGGACGATATCCGTCTTTGACGTCACTTTACTGGCCGACACCAGCGGCAATACGCTGGGTACCAACCTTTCGCCGGTGCATATTGATGCCGTGGCGATCGGCTTGAACCTGATGGGCGGAAGCGTCTCCTCAGCGTTGGACGCGGCTCCAAACGGCGCGGCGAACTGGACTGCGCAGTCCGGCGGACTGAGCTCCGGCGGGTGCAATGGCACAGGCGCTTTCATTTGCGCCGACACCTCATCGGCGTTTGCCGCGACGGCTCCAAATCCGAGTACCGCAACGACTCCCTACGCCTGGGTGTTTGATGTATCGGTGCCGGACAACATCTCCGGAGGGCCAGCTTCAATATTTTCTGTCAGTGATGTGAAGATTCACTATGACGATGTGAGGGGCCATTTAGTGTCGGCGGACTTTTCGTTTACGGCCGTGCCGGAGCCCGTCACCCTGCCGGTTGTGTTCGCTGGTCTGCTTGCGATTGGACTGGCGAAGCGCCGTTTGATGGCCTGAGTGACGCAAGCGCGAATGTCCGCGGCCGATCTCTCCCGTTGAGCCGCGAGATGGATCAAGCCGGCGCCGCCTGCGCTCTTTCGAACAGGTAGTGCGAGACGAGCCACTCGGCGCCGCGGCGGTAGCCCCACAGTTCCGCGCAGGCCATAAAGAAGATTCGCCAGCGAACAAACCACCTCCGCGCCTCGTCCCGGCCATAAACACTCGAAAACAACTCCAGCAATTCGCCGCGGCGGTGATCCAGGTTGGCCAGCCACGCTTCGGCGGTCTTTTGGTAATGCCGGCCGTTCACCACCCAATGATGGCGGATCTTGACGTCTCTTTGAAAATAGAGCAGCAGTCCGTCGCTGGGCATCTGGCCGCCGGTGAAGAAGTGGCGGGCCATCCAATCGGCCGCGGTGCGGACCTCGAAGGGGTAGGCGAACCGGCGGTGGGTAAATACGTGAACGAACAACAAGCCGTCCGGATTCATCCATGACGCAACTTTGTGAAGCAGGCGCTCGTAGTTCCGCACGTGTTCCATCATTTCGACGGAGACGATCCGGTCGAAGCGCTGGCCCGCTTCGAAATCGTTAATGTCTGCGGTGGCGGCGCTCAGGTTGGCCAAGCCGCGCGCCACGGCCTGCTTCTCGATGTACTCGCGCTGGGAGCGGGAGTTGGAGACGGCCACGACGGTGCTGTTGGGAAACCGCGCGGCCGCATACAGCGAGAACGCGCCCCATCCGCAGCCGAGATCGAGGATGGAATGCCCGTCTCTGATCTGGGCGCGCTGCGTGGTGAGCTCCAGCATGCGGCGCTCGGCCTCGTCGAGCGAGTCGCCGTCTTGCCAATAGCAGCAACTGTATTTACGATGGCTTCCCAGAACCGAGGCGAAGAACTCCGCCGGAACTTCGTAGTGCTGCTGATTTGCCGCGGCCGTATGGATGGCGATCGGGCTGGCTTTCAATTGCTCGATATAGCTCATCAAGTGGACCTGCTGTCTTTCCGGATCGCCCTTGTCTTCCTCGCGGAGCCGCTGTGCGAGATGGCGCCGGATGGCGGCCCGCAAAATCCAATCGGGCGCCAGATCGCGCTCGACCAGAGCTTCGTACCAGGCGGCCTTGGGCTGCCGGATGCGCCGTTCCGCCGCGGGATGGGAGGCTTCCATTATGATTTTTCCTCAGGAATTGTCTTCGGAAACCACGGCACAAAGGCGCTGGTGGTGCGCTGGTAGCGCCGGTATTCTTCACCGCGCGTGCGGATCGCCTGGGCTTCGGTCGCGGGGATACCGGTGACGCGCAGCACGAAGTACAGGATGAGAATGGGCGAGAGCAGTCCCCAGAATCCGCCGGGGGACGCCAGCGCAAACACGGCGAACGCAATCCAGATCAGCCACTCGAAGAAGTAGTTTGGGTGGCGCGAGTACCGCCACAATCCCACCCGGCAGGTGCGGCCTCTGTTGGCGGGCTGGGATTTGAACTTGTTCAGTTGCGCGTCGGCGGCGGCCTCGCCCGCCATGGCCAGCGTCCAGAGAGCCGCGGCCGCCCACTCGAGCGCGGAAAGTCTCCGGTCCAGGTTCCGCGCGGCGAGGAAAAATGGCGAGGCCAGCGCCACGCATAATAGCGCCTGGAATTCGAAGAACAAAAGAAACTTAAATGGGATATTCGTCTTCCACCGCGCCCGCAGCTCCCGATAGCGCCCCTCCTCCGGATGGCCGATGACGCGCGTGGCCAGGAGATATATCGCCAGCCGCAGTCCCCAAATTCCCGACATCGCGCCGATCATTGCCGCGCGTAGCCAATATCCGCCTCCCAGCGCCGCATAGAGCGCTCCGAGCAATGCGAGTCCCGCCGCCCAACCCGCGTCGACGATGGCGGCATTGCCGGTTCGCAGATGGATCAGCCACAACAGCAGCATCAGCAATGCCACGCCGGCGGCGCCAGTGAGCACGAGCGTTACGCCGCTGTTCATCTCCGAAACAGCGCCTCCAGGGATTGCTCCGGTTTCAGGCGGAAGAGCTGGATAAGGACGTAGAGCGACATGGCGATGTTGCCCAGACAGAGAATCAGGACCAGCCATAACACCCTCGACCAGAGAGTGCTTTCTTTGTACGCCACCCATACCCAGAAGGTGATGAAACCGAAGTAGGCGTCGTAGAGGGTGGCGACGGCCCAAGGATTCGCCGCATAAGAGTCCCAGGCGCTCCACAGGCTGGCCGCCAGACTGGTCCGGATGGTGAGCACGGTCATCCACAGGAAAATCGCCGCGAACAGAAGCTTGAGCGCCGTCTTCATTCGTCTAGCTCCTCCAGCGGCGGCACTCTCTTTCAAAAGCCGGCAGATCCTCGATCAGGCGGGTCTTGCGGCCGGGGTTGGATAGATCCAGACCGGTGCTGGCCGCGCCGCCCACCCACAGTTCGGCGTCCTCAGGCATCGCCGCCGCGAGCGCATTTAGCTCCGGCTGTGTCGTCTCGGACGGGGAAGTGACGCTCACCGCGACAACCCTTGCCGAAGTTTTGCGGGCGGCATCGGCAATCTCGCGCGCGGGCAGGTTGGGGCCGAGATAGACCGGCTCCACTCCCGCCAGGGAAGCCAGCATCGCCGCGGCAAGAATGCCGAATTCGTGCGGCTCGCCGGCGGGTGTGGACAGAACCATGGTCATTGCCGGGTTCGGTTGGCGAAACAGACGCATCATGCTCCCTAACAGCGTACGAAGCATCTGCGAGACCAGATGTTCCTGGGCGATGGCCAGCGTTCCGTTGTGCCAGCGGACTCCCACTTCGCGCATCAGGGGAACGGTAACCTGATACACCAGGTCGCGGGGGCTCAGAACGGCCGCCAAACGGCTGAGTTCGTCGCTTGCCCGAGGCGCGTCGAAACTCTCGATTGCCGCCAGAATCGGGGCCAGCATATCCGCCGCGGGCGGGAGCGCCGCGGCCGGCTGAACAGGCTGCTGGGCCAGAAGCCTCCGCAGTTCCTCATCGGACCGCGAGGCAATCGCACCGATGGCGTGCCCTTTTTGAACCAACTCATTCAATAACAGCAACCGCGCGATGTCCTCCGGGCGATACTGCCGCCCCCTTTGGGAGCGTTCCGGGACGACCGCTTTGTAGCGGCGCTCCCAGACGCGCAGCCTGTCCAGGCTCAGGTTGGTAATTTTCGCCACCGCTCGAATCGGATAGCGGGTCTCCATCCGTACTTACTATAGTTAAAATTCCTCGTTCTGTCAAATATTTGTCATGGACAAAATATTGACAATGAGAAGGAGCTTTGATAATCCTGGATCATGACCGGCTTCCTGCTTAAATCGAAATACCGATTTGGGGCGGTCTTCTTCTTCCTGCTGCTTCATGCCGGTGTGGCGGCGGTGTATTGGACCCCTCCGACCAGGTCTCTGCTGGCATGGCTGGCCGTGACCTACTCGATCCGCATGTTTGGAGTTACGGCGGGCTATCACCGGTATTTCGGGCACCGGAGTTACAAGCTGGGCCGGATTGGGCAGTTTGCGATGGCCTGGCTGGCGCAGAGTTCGGCGCAGAAGGGGGTTTTGTGGTGGGCGGCGCTGCATCGCCGGCACCATCGGGAGGCGGATCGGGACCGGGACGTGCACTCACCGGCGATTCGCGGCTTTTGGTGGGCGCACGTGGGCTGGGTGATCTCCAACGATTTCGACGAATACGATCCGCGGTCCGTGGCGGAGTTCGCCCGCTTCCCGGAAATTCGCTGGTTGGACCGGCACCACTGGGTCCCGACGGTGGCGTTTGGCGCGGTGGTGGCTCTGCTTGGGGGATGGCCGGCATTCCTGTGGGGCTATGTGATTTCAACGGTGGTGCTCTACCACTGCACCTTCGCGATCAATTCTCTGGCTCACTTGTGGGGCACCCGGCGCTTCGATACGCCGGATGAGAGCCGCAACAACTTTTGGCTGGCTTTGATCACCTTTGGCGAAGGCTGGCACAACAATCACCATTTCTCGCCTGGAAGCTGCCGGCAGGGCGAGCGCTGGTGGGAACTCGATATCACCTACCTGACCCTGAAAACTCTCAGTTGGTTGGGAATCGTGAAAGATTTGCGGCCGTTCCGACGGATACCGCCGGGCGCGGAAACGCGAAATACGGCGAGAGCCACGCTTTAGAGGTGCGGATGTGAAGCGCGTGGCGGTGATTGGCTCGGGCATTTCGGGATTATCGGCGGCGTATTATCTGAGCCGCAGATATGAAGTACACGTGTTTGAGCGCGACGATCGCCTGGGGGGTCACACCCACACGGTGACGGTGGAGTCCGAACAGGGGTCCATCCCGCTGGACACCGGTTTTATTGTTCATAACCGGCGCACCTATCCGAATTTCTGCCGGCTGATGGCGGAGCTGGGGGTGGAGACGCAGCCAAGCGACATGTCGTTCGCGGTGACCGGCTATGACGGAGGTTTTGAGTATTCCAGCCGCGGCCTGGGCGGCTTTTTCGCGCAAAAACGTCATTATTTTTCGCGCAATCATTACACCCTGCTGCGGGAGATCCTGCGCTTCAATCGCGAAGCTCCCCGGATTCTCGCCGATCCGGCAGCCGAAGACATGACGCTGGGCGACTTTCTCGATGCGGGAAGATACGCTCCGGTTTTTGTGGATCGATACCTGATTCCGATGGCGGGGGCGGTCTGGTCCATGGCGCCCGACGCGATGCCGGTGTTTCCGGCAGTAACGCTGATCCGGTTCATGCAAAATCACGGCATGCTGGGGATCAACACTCATCCGCAGTGGAGAGTGATCCGCGGCGGAAGCCGCTCCTACCTGGCCCCGTTGACGGAACCCTTCCGGGGGCGGATTCACAAGGAAGCAAAGATTGCCGCCGTTGACCGTTCCGATTCCGGGGTGACGTTGCGATTCCAAAACGGGCCCGCCCGGCATTTCGATGAAGTTGTTTTCGCCTGCCACGGCGACCAGATTCTTCCGCTGCTTGCCCGGCCCACCGAGGCGGAACGCGAAGTCCTGAGGTGCTTTACAACCAGCCGCAATGAAACGTGCCTGCATACAGACTCCACGCTGCTGCCCAAGCGGGCGGCGGCGAGGGCCTCCTGGAACTATCTGCTGGGGGATTCGGGCAAGGTCACGGTGACCTATCACTTGAACCGGCTCCAGTCGCTCCGGACCCCGGAGGACTACTGCGTTACTTTGAATGCCAATGGCCGCATCAGTTCGAGGCGGGCTCTTCGCCGGATGGTCTATGAGCACCCGCTATACACCCGGGCGGCGGTCCGCGCCCAACAACGGTGGGCCGATATCAGCGGGAAGAACCACACGCATTTCTGCGGGGCTTACTGGTTTTACGGCTTCCACGAGGACGGGGTGCGAAGCGGAATGCGGGTGGCTGAGGCCTTGGGGGTCTCTTGCCTGTGATTCCCGAACCCGGCCTTTACAAGGGGACGCTGCGGCATCGCCGGTTCCGTCCGCGCAGGCATGAGTTCACCTACACGCTGTTCATGGCGTGGCTCGATATCGACCGGATCCCGGAGCTGATGGCGCGGTCGCCCTGGACCAGTTACAACCGCTTCAACTGGGCCAGCTTTCACGAACGGGATCACCTTGACGGTCCCCGGCTCTCCTTGCGCGAACGCGTAGCGCAAGATGCCCGTGCCCATGATGTCCCCTTGCCGGATGGCCCGATCTTTCTGCTGACGCATCTGCGCTATCTGGGCTACTGCTTTAATCCGATTTCCTTTTACTTCTGCTACGAACGGAGCGGCCGCCTCGATACGATCCTGGCCGAAGTGAACAGCACTTTCGGAGAGAGCCGCAACTACTGGCTATGGAGCGGGAACCGCCAGCCTTCGCCGAACTCCCTGCGGTACCGTTGCCCCAAGACGATGCACGTGTCGCCGTTCATGGCCATGAATCTGGATTACGAATTCGTCCTGACCGAACCGGCAGCCAAATTCGTGGCTCACATGAACACCGTCGAGCGCGGCGGCGAATCCGGAATCCTTCAGCCTTTCTTTGATGCGACTCTGGCGCTCGAATATGAGCCCTGGAGCGCGCAAAACCTTGGCCGCGCCCTGCGGCGGCATCCCTGGATGACCGGCAAAGTGATCGGCGCGATCCATTGGCAGGCGCTGCGTCTTTTGTTGAAGCGAGTTCCTGTGTATACCCATCCCGCCCGGATGCGGCCCCCGGTTCAGGAGGCAACCAAACGGACATGAGCATGAGCTTGGCTCGGAAAGCTGTATTTCACATGCTGGAGAGACTGCGTCACGGCGCGCTCGAAGTGATCTGCCCGGACAGGACCTATCTCTTTGGCGAAGCCGGTGCGGGCTTGCGGGCCGTGCTTGCCGTCCACGACGAGCGTTTCTTTTCCCGCCTGCTCTGGGGCGGCAACGATGCCGCCGGAGACTCCTACGTGGACGGAGACTGGTCTTCGCCGGACCTTGTCGCGCTGGTGCGCCTGGCCGTCCGCAATCACTCCGAGCTGGAAGGCGGCAACCGTTTCTTTTCCCTCGCCAGCCGCTTCTTTCACCGGCTGCGCCACTGGATGAACCGCAATACGATCGCCGGCAGCCGCCGCAATATCCAGGCGCACTATGACTTGAGCAACGACTTCTTCCGTCTGTTCCTGGACCGCAACATGGTCTATTCCAGCGCCGTCTACCGCCACGCAAACGACTCGCTCGAGGAGGCGCAAATCGAGAAGCTCGACCGGATCTGCCGTAAATTGCGTCTGGGACCCGAAGACCACGTCCTCGAAATCGGCGCCGGCTGGGGCGCATTCGCCCTGCATGCCTGCCGCAACTACGGCTGCCGCGTCACGACGACAACCATCAGCCGGGAGCAGCATGACGAAGCCCGCCGGCTCTTCGCCCGCGCCGGAGAGGCGGGGAAGAGGATCCGCCTGCTGCTGGAGGACTACCGGAATCTGCGGGGCTCTTATAACAAGCTGGTGAGTATTGAGATGTTCGAAGCGGTCGGCCTGAACTACTACGACGCGTTCTTCTCGGCATGCGATCGCCTGCTGACCCCGGACGGCTCCATGGTGATGCAGGCCATCACCATGAGCGAACACCGCTTTGATGCTTACCGGAAACAGAGCGACTGGATCCAGCGGCGCATCTTCCCCGGCGCTCAGTTGGCCTCGCTTCGAGAGATTCTCAGGTCCCTGGTGCGTTCGACGCGGCTTTCCTTGTTTCACGTCGAGGACATCGGCTTGCACTACGCCTATACGCTGGCGGAGTGGCGGCGCCGGTTCCGCGACTCGATCGATGAAGTCCGGGCGTTGGGCTTCGACGAACCCTTCTGCCGGATGTGGGACTACTATCTGGCGTATTGCGAGGGCGCCTTCCGCGAACGCCACATCAGCGACATTCAGTTGATGCTCACAAAGAGCGGCAACCCCGCCAGTCTCTATGGCGAGCCGTGGCGCCCGAATGGGGAAAGCGAGACGCCGGCGGCGGCAGAGTTCGGCCTGGAGGTGGCGAAAACTGGCGGACGGCTGGGCGAGGGAGTATGAGTCAACGAATCCTGTGCGTTTCTTTGGTGACTGCCATGGTTTCTTTGTCAAGCCCGGCGAGTGAGTCAAAGGTTGGTGAAACAATATTTGAACCCGTCGACCGGAGCGGAACAGTCATTTGGCGCTGCGCCGCACTTTGCCAGGGCGCCTGGTGCGGAGCTCTGGCAGCGCAAGTCCGCACGCTGGCATCCACGCAATGACAGGCACGGATTCCCTACCGGACTGCCGTTGGCTGAAACCATTCATTCAGTTGTTGCGCCAAGGCATGTCCCCGGAAAAGATCGCCCTCACGATCGCGCTGGGCATCATTCTGGGCGTCACGCCGGTGCTGGGTTCGACGACTCTTTTGTGCGCCCTGGCGGCGATCCTGCTTCGGCTGAATCTTCCCGCGATTCAATTGGTCAACGGAGTGGTCTATCCGCTCCAGTTCCTCCTGCTGATTCCTTTCTACCGGCTGGGTGCGTGGATGTTTCGGGCGGACGCCTCGACGGTCTCGCTCGGCGGCGTCCTGGCGCTGATCAGGGAAGGCGTGGGACAGGCGGTTCGCGCATTATGGATTGTCACCATTCACGCGCTGATTGCGTGGTTGGCGCTGGGGATGATCGCTCTGGCCATCCTCTATGCCGGCCTGGTCCCCTTAGTGCGCCAGTTGTGGCGAAGAGTCCAGCCGGCGGTGAGTTCGCGTTATGGCCGCTGAATCGACGGGGCCGCCGAAGGCGTCCGCAGGGAGGGGGAAAGCAGGAAGCCTGGGCGCGGCGCCGGCCCTGGTTTGGTTTCGCCAAGACCTGCGCTTATCGGATAATCCCGCCTTGGCCGCCGCGGCCGAAAGTGGAGGTCCGGTAATTCCGGTGTTTATCTGGGCGCCGGAGGAGGAAGGCGCCTGGCGGCCCGGCGCCGCTTCGCAATGGTGGCTTCACCGCTCGCTTGCCGCCCTCGATGCGGAACTCCGGGCGCGCGGCTCGCGCTTGATCTTTCGCCGCGGTCCAACGGGCCAAGCCTTGAATGATCTGTTGGCCGAATCGGGCGCCTCCCGCGTATTTTGGAACCGCCGTTACGAGCCGGCCGCCGTCGCCCGGGACGCCGATGTGAAATCGCGGCTTGGAGCCCGCGGAATCGCCGCGAAGAGCTTCAACGGCAGTTTGCTCTTTGAACCGTGGACGATTCGAAGTGGCAGCGGGCAGCCCTTTCGCGTCTTTACCGCGTTCTGGCGAGCCTGTCTTGCCAGGCCGGTAGCGCCAGCTTCCCAAGACGCTCCCCGAAAGCTTCGCGCTCCGGAAACCTGGCCGCACTCGCTGCAACTTTCGGAACTGTCGCTTGAGCCGTCCGTCGATTGGGCCGGCGGACTTGGTCAGAGCTGGCAGCCGGGAGAGGCAGGGGCGAAGAGTCAACTGAGACGCTTTCAAGAGGTCATTCAAGACTATCCGGCTGGCCGGAATAGGCCAGGCGTCGCGGGAACCTCCCGCCTTTCGCCGCACCTGCACTTCGGCGAAATTAGCCCCGGCGAGGTTTGGCGCGCGGTCCTGGACGGGATGGACGATCGAACCGCCAAAGGAAACGCCGCGCGCGAAGCCTATCTCCGGCAACTTGGCTGGCGCGAGTTTGCCGCCCATCTGCTGTACCATCATCCCGAATCTCCGGAGCGGGCGCTCCGGCCGGAGTTTGCGGCCTTTCCATGGAGAACCGATCCTGAGGCGCTGCGCGCCTGGACGCAAGGCAAGACGGGCTATCCGCTGGTGGATGCGGGAATGCGTGAGCTGTGGCGCACCGGATGGATGCACAACCGGGTTCGCATGGTGGCCGCCTCTTTCCTGGTCAAACATCTGTTGATCCGCTGGCAGGAAGGAGCAGCCTGGTTCTGGGACACGCTGGTCGATGCGGATCTGGCCAACAACACGCTGGGCTGGCAGTGGGTGGCGGGCTGCGGCGCCGACGCGGCTCCCTATTTCAGGATCTTTAACCCGGTTCTCCAGGGCGAGAAATTCGATCCCGCCGGCGACTACGTCCGCCGCTGGGTTGGCGAGCTTTCGGGATTGCCGGAGCAGTGGATCCATCAACCCTGGAATGCGCCCGCGGCGATCCGCGAGAAGGCCGGCGTCGGGCTGGGAAGGACATACCCACATCCGATCATCGATCATGACGCGGCCCGCGAGCGCGCGCTGGCGGCCGTGAAGAGCATTAAGAGATAGTCAAGCGGGCCAAATTGCGCCACTGCCGCGCCGCGCTCAAGACGCCGGCTCGGCGAACCCGCCGCCCGGCGGGTTGGGAGTGTTAGCCTATTTTTCTTATGAGGCTGTTCCCGATCATCCTGCTCGCCGCGGGCCTCGCCGCGCAAGTTCCGACGCCGCAGTCCGTGCTGGGCCACAACCCCGGCGACGATTTTTATCTCGCCAGCTATGATGAATCGCTCGGCTATTTCCAGAAGCTCGCCGCATCCACCGACAAGCTGAAACTGGTGAAGGTCGGCCAGACCACGCAGGGGCGCGACTGGTATATCGCGATCATCTCCTCGGCGCGGAATCTCCGCGATTTCGAAAAATACCGCGATATCGCGCGGCGTCTGGCGCTGGTGCGCGGCCTCACCGATAGCGACGCGCGCGCGCTGGCCCACGACGGCAAGGTTTTCGTTCATATCGATGGCGGGCTGCACGCCACCGAGGTCGCCGGGGCGCAGCATACCATCCAGCTCGCCTACGATCTGGTCACCGGCACGACGCCCGAGATCAACTCCATCCTCGACAACGTGATTCTGTTTCTGTGGTTTTCGATCAATCCCGACGGCCAGAATATGGTGGCGCACTGGTATAAGCAAAATCTCGGGACCGCTTATGAAGTGAGCAATTTTCCGGGACTGTGGCAGGAGTACATCGGCCACGACAACAACCGCGACGGGTACATGAACAACATGATCGAGTCGCGGGTGATCACCAAATACGAGCTCGAATATTATCCGCAGGTTTTCTATAACCACCATCAGACGGCGCCGTTTCCCGCGCGGATCTGGATTCCTCCGTTCGGCGATCCGGTTTCCGCCGATACCAATCCGCTGATGTGGCGATGGGTGAATAAATTTGGAACGTCGATGGCCGCCTACCTTGACGAGCACGGCGTGCCCGGCGCCATTCACCGCGGACGCTATGACGACTGGTATCCCGGATTCGTCGATCACGTCAACAATTTCCGCAACACCATCTCGTTCCTCACCGAAACCGCGCTTTATCGCTACGCCACGCCGCACTTTTACACCGTGGATGAATTTCCGCGCGACAAGCAGGATCTGCGCGCCGAAGTTTATTATGCGAGCCCCTGGAAGGGCGGATGGTGGCGCTTGAGCGACGCCTGCCGGACCATGCTGCTGGCGTCGATGGCCGTGCTGGATACGGCGGCGAAGTACCGCGAGGAGATCGAATACACGCGCTACCAGGCCGGCAAACAGACCATTGAGCGGTTCCAGAAGGAACCGCCCTACGCCTATGTGATCCCGCGCGAGCAACGCGACCTGCCGACCGCCGAAACATTAGTCGAAAAATTGTTGATCGACGGAATTGAGGTGCATCAGGCATCGGATCGCTTTCGCGCCAATGGCGAGACGTATCCCGCTGGCTCCTGGGTGGTTTTAATGGATCAGCCGTTCGCCGCGCTGGTGAAAGAGCTGTTCGACGTGCAGAAATATCCGGAGTTTCATTCCACCGGAGCGCCGATCACCAACGATGGCGGCCGCGGCGGAGGAGCCGGAGGCGGTCGAGGCGGCGGAGGCGCTGGCGGACGTGGTCCGCAAGCCGCGCCGGCGGCAGCCGCGAACGCCGGGCGGGGAGCCGCGGGCGGCCGAGGCCAGGGCGCCGCTCCCGCAGCGCTCCCGCAACTCCCCTACGACGTGACCGGCTGGACGCTCCCCATGCAGATGGGCGTGGAGGTGGTCTCCGTCGACGAACCCGTGAGCGAGGACTCGCGCCGCGCGCTGCGCAAAATCGAGAAGCTGGATCCCATCGCCGGCAAAGTCGAAGGCAGCGGACCGGTGTTCGCTTTCTCGCACAACTCCAATGCCGCGCTGAAGGCCGTCAATGACATTCTCGACGCCGGCGGCACGGTCAGTTTCGACAAGTCCGCTCCGGTCATCTACGCGACCGGCCGCGTGGCTCCGATTCTGGAGCGCGACGGCGTCGACGCGAAATCGCTCAACGAAGCGCCCGCGGCATGGCCCGTGAAGAAGCCGCGCATCGGAATTTACGAACCGTGGTCCGGCAATATCGACGAGGGCTGGACGCGCTGGATTCTGGAACAGTTCCATTTCACCTTCACCCGCCTGCACAACGGAGATATTCAGGACGGCCATCTGCGCGATAAATTCGACACCATTGTTTTCGCCGAGCAGGGCGCGCGGCAGATCGTCGACGGGTTGCAGCCGGGCACCGTGCCAGGTCAATACGCCGGCGGCATCGGCGAGGAAGGTGTCGACGCGCTCCGCGAATTCGTGCAGGAGGGAGGAACGCTGGTCGCGCTGGGCAACGCGTCGCTTTTCCCCATCCAGCAGTTCGAATTGCCGGTAACAAACGCTCTCGAAGGCTTGCGGTCGAATCAGTTTTTCTGCTCCGGCACGCTGCTCAAAACGGAGATTCGCGAGCCCGGCCATCCGCTGACCGCGGGGCTTCCCGCCGATCCCACGGTGATGTTCGAACGCAACGTGGCCTTCGACACCAAGCCGAATTTTCGCGGTAAAGTGCTCGCTTCTTATCCACGGGATCGCAATCCGCTGCGCAGCGGCTATCTGCTGGGCCCAGAGCATCTCGAGGGTAAGGCCGCCGCGCTCGACGTGAATTACGGCGGCGGCCACATTATCCTGATCGGCTTCCGTACCCAGTGGCGCGGTCAATCACACGGCACCTACAAATTTCTCTTTAATGCGCTCTATTACAATCCGTCGATGGCGCCCGAGGCTGCCGCCGGGCCAACCAGCGCCAGCGGCGGGCGCGCCGGACGCGGCGGCGCCAATCCTGAGGCGGAGTGGAAAGCGCAGGCGCAATCGCTGAAAAACGAACTGGCGGCGCTGCTCAATCAGAATCGCGCCTACTTCACTGCGCGCGGTCCGCAGGCCGCCGAGGAGGGAAGGAAGCTGGAAGCCGCGCTCGATGCTTTTCAGCGCGACCGCATTCCGCTGCTCGATGATCTGCGCGCGCAGGTCGCCGATGAATCCGCCGCGCGAAAGGAAGCGAACTATTCCCTACAGCTCAAGAAACTCGCGGCGGACCTGCGCACAAAGGATTTCAGCAACACAAAAATGGAAGACGTGCTCGACCAATATCAACTGGCGGTGATCCCGTGAAGAAATTCCTTCTGCTCCTTTGCGCGGGCTGCGCGTTCGCCGCCGTACCCACTCCGGAATCCGTGCTCGGCCATAAGCCTGGCGATGATTTCTATCTGGCCACCTACGACGACGCCTTAGGTTACTTTAAAAAACTCGCGGCCTCCAGCGACCGCATCAAGCTGGTCCAGGTCGGAAAGACGACCCGCGGCGTCGATTGGTACATGGCGTTCATCTCCAGCCCGCAAAACCTGGCCCAGCTTGAGCACTATAAAGAAATGTCGCGGCGGCTGGCGGTGGCGCGCGGCATCAGCGACGAACAGGCCCGGCAGATGTCGCATGACATCAAGCCGATCATTCATATCGACGGCGGCCTGCACGCGAGCGAAGTCGCCAACGCTCAGCACACCATTCAGCTCGGCTACGACCTGGTCGCACGCGAAGAGCCGGAATACCGGGCGATCCGGGAAAACCTGATTGTCGAGTTGTGGTTCTCCATCAATCCCGACGGTCAAAACATGGTTGCGAACTGGTATCGGCAGAATCTGGGGACGCAGTACGAAGTCAGCCCGCTGCCGGAGTTGTGGCAGGAATATGTCGGCCACGACAATAACCGCGATGGCTACATGTTGAATATGATCGAGTCGCGCGTGGTGACCAAAGCCACTCTGGAAACCCAGCCGCTCGTCTTTTACACCCAGCATCAGAGCGCGCCTTTTCCTGGCCGCATCTATCTTCCCCCATTTGCCGACCCGATTTCGAGCAACATGCATCCCCTGATGCTGCGCTGGCTGAATCTGATCGGGATGAGCATCGCGCAGTATCTCGATCAGCATGACCTGCCCGGCTCCATGCATCAGGAAAGCTTCGATGTTTGGTATCCCGGCTATCTCGATAACATCGGGAACTTCCGCCACACCATTTCTTTCTTTACCGAGACGGCGCTGTATCGCTACGCCACGCCGCATTTCTATACGGTGGATGAATTTCCGCAGTTCCGGCAGGGGCTTGAGTCGGAGATACTTTACGCCAGCCCGTGGAAGGGCGGCTGGTGGAGACTCTCCGACGCCTGCAAATACATGTATGGCGCCGATATGGCCGTGCTCGATCTGGCGGTCAAATATCATGAGCAGATGCAGTACAACAAGTATCGGGCGGCGCGGGATACTATCGAAAAATTCGAAAAAGAGCCGCCTTACGCCTATATCATTCCCCGCCGGCAGCACGACGCGCCCACGGCCGGCCTGTTGATGGAGAAGCTGATGCTTCAGGGCATCGAAGTCGATCAGACTACGAACCCCGACGCCTGGGTGATTGCCATGAATCAACCCTTCGCGGGAATGGTGAAGGAATTATTTGAGCCGCAGGTCTACCCGCAGCTTACGCAGCGTCCCTACGACGTCACGGGCTGGACTCTTCCGTATCAGATGGACGTCGAGGTCCACGCCGTGACCACTCCACTGACTCCGGAGTTTCGAAAGAGCCTGGAACGAGTCACTTCCATCAAAGGCTTGGCCGCGCCGTTTGATCACAACGCCAATGCCAGCTTCCGCGCCGTAAATCAGATTCTGGCCGCGAAGGGAACCGTGAGCTTTTCCGGCAACGATATTTCGGTGTCCAATATCGACCGGGCGAAACTCGATGCCATTCTCGCCGAAAATCATTTAAAGTCGGCGCCCGCCAGGCAGGCCGGCAAGCCCATCAAGCCCGCGCGTCTGGGCCTGTACCGGGCCTGGCAGGCCAATATCGATGAAGGCTGGACCCGCTGGATTTTCGAGCAGTTTAACTTTCCCTTCACCAATCTCTACAACGCGGACATCCGCGCGGGCCACTTACGGGACAACTATGACGTGATCCTGCTGCCGGACGCCAGCCCGCGGTCCATACTAGAGGGCTATCGGCCCGGAGTGATTCCGGAGCGCTACGCGGGAGGCATCGGCGAGGACGGCGCCGACGCTCTGCGCGATTTCGTCGCCGCCGGCGGCACTTTGATTACGTTCAATAATGCTTCGCTTTTCGCCATCGAACAGTTGCAACTCCCGGTGACCAACGTATTGGCCGGCCTGACTCCAGATCAGTTCTTCTGTTCCGGCTGTCTGGTGAGGGTCCATATCGAAGATCCGAAAAATCCCCTGGTCGCCGGACTCTCGCCCGAGCCGATCGTCATGTTCGAGCGCGGTCCGGCGTTTGAGGTCAAGCCGGCGTTCAAGGGTACGGTCCTGGCGCGTTATCCGCGCGACCGCTCGCCGCTTGAGAGCGGTTACCTTGCCGGACCGGACCGGATCCAAGGCAAAATCGCGGCTCTCGACGCCGAGTATGGCCAAGGGCATGTGATTCTGCTTGGGTTCCGTCCTCAATGGCGCGGCCAGTCGCACGGCGCCTATAAGTTCTTCTTCAACGCGCTCTATCTCCGGTAGCGCCGCTGAGGTCACGCTCGCGCCGCGCCGAGGCGAGTTTCTCATGGATTGCCTCCAGCAGCCATAGATGGCGCGGAATTCGATACGGCCGCCCTTGTAAAGCGTCATCGATCTCCTTCAGCATCCCGATCGGAATGCGCAGCGAAACCGTTACGGTTCCGTTCTTCTGATCGCGTGAAGGTTTGTCGCCTGGGTTTCCTCGCGTCCTCGTTGTTTTAGTTTTACGTTCGGATTGTATATCTCGTTTTACCATTTTGAAGCTGGAAAGAAAGTGATAACACAGTCGTACCCTCTAAGGTGTCTTAGAGCAAAAGCCCTACGGATGTCGGCATGGTGTCGGGCGCGTGTTATTCCGGACGTCACGATGACATCCAGGGTGGAATCACGTCAACCCCACGAGCCCAAGGTGTTCGTTGATTCTCTTTCCACTTGCCGCCGATGCACGCCTTAGGCCAAATTCTTTCGCGTCTCGCACTCTTGCACTTGCGGCCGTCCGTTGTAACGTTTAATCGCGGGGCCATGAAAATTTTGCACGTCGGGGACGACGAACCGGCATCTGGCTGTTGCCAGAGGCTTTATCGGCGATTTCCCGCGCGCGTCCACCCAGCCGCCCGCGGCGTGCGCACCCCGGGCCGGCTGTGGCGCCATTCCTCCTGGCAAACCGGATCTCATCCTGCCCGATCTCCATATTCCCGAAACGGGCGCTCCCCGGCGCACCTGGGTCTGTGGCATCCTGATTCCGATGCTGCTGGAAATCTTTCTCGCCACTTACGGCGCCGTTTTCCTGGCGGAGATCGTAGGAGATAAGCTGCTTTACACCACCGGCGTTCTCGCCGCGCGGTATAAAACCGTCCCGATCATGGCCGGGATGGCCTGCGCATTCATGCTCAAAATGGCGGCCGCCGTCGCCCTTGGCGAACTCATTTCCAAATTGCCGCCGTTGTTTGTCGCGGGCCTGACCGCGGCGAGCTTCGTCGGCGTCGCCATCGCGGTCTGGCGCAAGGATGAACGGCGCGCGGCGCGCGGCGCCGTTTCGGCGCCCAAGGCCGCCATGGTCTCCTTCGCCGCGATTTTCTTCTCCGAATGGGGCGACGCCGGGCAGATTACGGCCGCCGCGCTGTCGGCCAAGTATCATGCGCCTCTGATTGTTTGGACGGGCGCGGTCGGCGCCATGGTTACCAAGGGAATTCTCGCCGCCTCCATTGGCGCCGGCGTGCGAGGATGGATCCAGGAACACGTGCCGCCGAAGATGATCCGTTACGCCGGCGTCAGCGTCCTGCTTTTGTTGGGAATTCTCTCCGTCATCGAAACTTTGAGCGAGGGTCACGCTTGACCGCTGCCGGCCAGAAGCGGCGCGCCGCGATCGGCTTCATTGTCTGCCTCGGCGTGGTCAGCCTCTTCGCCGACATGACCTACGAGGGCGCACACAGCTCCATCAGCCCCTACCTGTTAAGTCTCGGCGCGACGGCGGCGCAGGTCGCCTTTATTTCCGGGCTCGGCGAGATGCTCGGCCAGAGCCTGCGCTATTTTTCAGGGCGGCTGGCCAGCCGCACCCACGCCTACTGGGGCATCACGTTTCTCGGGTACTCGATGAACGTGGTCGCCGTGCCGGCGCTGGCGTTTGCGGGAAGCTGGCGCCTGGCGGCGGTTCTGGTCGCTGCCGAACGCGCCGGAAAGGCTCTGCGCGGGCCGGCGCGCGACGTGCTCCTGTCCGAAGCGACCGAAGAAGTCGGCCACGGCTTCGGATTCGGTTTGCATTCGATCATGGATCAGACCGGAGCGGTCATCGGACCCCTGTTCATGATGGCCGGGGTGATGCGCTCGGGAAGTTTCCGCACTTCGTTCCTGTGGCTCGCCGTTCCCGCCTTGGGGACCTTGGCCGCCTTGACCACGGCGCGCCTCCTGCATCCTTCGCGCGGCGCTTCGGCGCGCAACCCGAATCCGCAGCCGGTTCCGAAAATTTTCTGGTATTACACCTTCGCCGCCGGCCTGCTCGCGTTCGGATTCGTCGATTGGCCGCTGCTGGTCTATCGTTTCGCGCAGGACCATCTGACCAGACCGGCGGAGATTCCGCTGCTTTATGCCATCGCGATGGGACTTGAAGGAGCGCTGGCGTTCGCCTTCGGCAAAATGTTCGACCGCCATGGCGTTTCGGCTCTGGTGCTGGGCACCGTTTTTTCCATCGCGTCGCTGCCGCTTGGATTTCTGGGCGGGCGGGCCGCCGCGCTGGCCAGCGTCGCCTGCTGGGCCGCGGGCATGGGTTCGCAGGACGCCTGCCTGCGGGCGGGAATTTCGCAGGTCGTCTCGATGAACAAGCGCGGCAGCGCCTTCGGATCGTTTAACGGAGTGTGGGGCGTCTGCTGGTTCGCGGGCACCATGGCGATGGGGCTGCTCTATGCGCACTCGCTCCTCGCCGTGGTCGCGCTGGGAGCGGCGGCGCAGGCCGCCTCCGCGATCGCGTTTCTGTGGCTGCGGCCGCGGCTGCCGCAGCCGCGCTGATATCCTCGCTTTCCGAACCTCAGTCCGGAATTTCGATGTGCCCTTCCAGAAATTTCACCGCGCGCCCGGCGATGCTCACCCGCTCGCCGCGCATCTGGCAGAACAACTCGCCGCCCCGTTTCGAGCACTGCCGCGCATGCAGCTTCGTCTTGCCCAGGCGCGCCGACCAGTACGGGATTAGCGTGCAGTGCGCCGAGCCGGTGACCGGATCTTCCGGCACGCCTTTGGCCGGCGCGAAAAACCGCGAGACAAAATCGCAATCGCGCCCCGGCGCGGTGACGATCGTGGCAAAACGGTCGATCGCCGCCAGCTTCTCCATATTTGGTTCCAGCGCGCGAACTTCTTCCTCGCTCGAAAAGACGCAAAGATAATCACGCGCCGCCAGAATCTGCTCGGGTTTTGCGCCCAGCGCTTCGGCCAGCGCCGGATGGGCGCGGCACGGCTCCGGCGGGCGCGCCGGAAAATCGAGCGCGTAGAGATCCCCGTCGCGAGTCACTTTCAGCTCGCCGCTCTTTGATCGAAACGAAACGCTCGCGCCGGATTTTTCGCGGCGAATCGAAAAAATCACGTGCGCGCTGGCCAGCGTGGCGTGCCCGCACAGATCCACTTCCACCGCGGGCGTGAACCAGCGCAGATCGTACCCCTCGCCGTTGGCCACGTAATAGGCGGTTTCGGAAAGATTATTTTCCGCGGCGATCGATTGCAGAA
>JAJPIT010000020.1 GCA_021324615.1 Terriglobia bacterium
AGAGGATTTTTGCGGTGCGCCGGCTTACGTCAGCCGGCTCTCGAGAATCGACTTTCCTAGCGGCGGATGCCAAGGCTCGTAATCAGCGCTTTGTAGCGCTCCGGGCTCCGGCTGCGCAAATAATCGAGCAAACGACGCCGGCGCGCCACCATCTGCAGAAGACCTCTGCGGGAATGATGGTCTTTTTTATGCGCCTTGAAATGGTCGTTCAGCTCGGCAATGCGCCGGCTCAGAATCGCGACCTGAACCTCTGGCGAGCCGGTGTCCGATTTGTGGATCCGGAACTGCGTGATTACTTTCGTCTTCGCTTCTCTCGCCAGCGCCATTCGTGAATCGATACTCCTCGTCTATTCTTAATCGTTTGTACAGGCCTATCATAGCACGAATTGCGTTAAACTGTAATCCGGCAAAAATTATGTTTCGAGTCGTCGTGAGCTATCCGAACACCCCGGGGTCCCGTTTCGACATGGATTATTACCTGAACCAGCACACCGCGCTGGTGCTGGAGAAATTGAAGCCCCACGGATTGATGGAGGTCAACGTCGATCAAGGCCTCGGCGGCGGGACGCCGGGCTCGCCGGCCCGCTATCAAGTCCAGGCGTATCTGAATTTTCCCACCGCCGAACAGCTTCAGGCCGGCATGGCCGCCGCCGGCGCGACTCTGATGGCCGATCTGAAAAATTTCACCGATGTGCGGCCCGACATCCAGATCAGCAAGGTGATCCGCTGACGATTCTCTTCTTTGCCGCCGGGAGCGGGCGGCGGTTCACAGATGGCGTCTGGCTGCGTGCGGTTTCGTGCAACTTTTGGGACCGAGTATGCAATTCCGGTGATATGCTAAGGACCAAATGAGGCGAACCGTGACCCGTTTGTTTTCTCTCATCCTCCTGTTTTCGAGCGCGGCGGCCGTCGAGGCGCAGCACGGCAGCATTGCGGAGGCGCCGTTTTCCACGCCCCGTGACGTCGCCGCCGGCAAACAGTCGTTCCGCTCGCAGTGCGCGGCCTGCCACGGGCTGGACGGCTCTGGCGGCGCGGTGGCGCCGAGCCTGGTAAGCGGAACCTTCAAACACGGCGGATCGGATGAAGCGCTGTTCACGGTGATCACCAAGGGAGTGCCCGGCACGGCGATGACGGGGTTCGCGCTGGATGGCCGCGAGGTGTGGCAGTTGATCGCGTTTCTGCGTTCTCTGAACGTCGCCCGATCTGCGGCGAAGGCGCCGGGTGACGCGGCGAAGGGCGCGCAGGTTTATCAGGCCAACGGGTGCGCGCGCTGTCATACCAACGGTTCGGGAAGCGGCGGGTTCGACGGTCCCGATTTAAGCGAAATCGGAGCGCGGAGAACTCTGGCGCAGATCGAGCAATCCATCGTCGATCCGGATGCCGACGTCGACGCGGCGTACTGGTCGGTGAGGGCGGAGATGAAGTCGGGCCAGACGGTGAACGGCATCCGGATGAACGAAGACATGGATTCGATCCAGATCCGCGAGCCGGGCGGGCGTTTGCGCACGCTGATGAAGGCCGATCTGACGCGGTTCGAGATCGTGCGCACCTCACCGATGCCGTCGTTCAAGGATAAGATTTCCGGCGCCGATCTGCAAAATCTGGTCGCCTATCTGGCCGGTTTGGGGGCGGCCGCGAGGGAGGCGGAGAACAAATGAGGACGCTTTTGGTTTCGCTGATTCTGGCCGGCGCGGCCGCGGCGCAGAACTGGACCACCTACAACGGCACGGCGCAGAGCACGCATTACAGCGGGCTCGATCAGATCAAGACGTCCAACGTCGCCGGCCTGGAGCTCCGGTGGGTTTCACAGGCCGATTCGCTGGAAAAATTCGAAGCGACGCCGCTGGTGATCGACGGCGTCATGTATGTCACCGAGCCGCCCAACACCGCGGTGGCCCTCGATACGCGCACGGGGCGGCCTTACTGGCGCTACGAGCGTCCGGTGCCGCCGGGCAACTACGTTTGCTGCGGCAACGTGAATCGCGGGCTGGCGGTTCAGGGCGACACGATCTTCATGGGCACGCTGGACGCGTATCTGGTGGCTCTCGACCGGGCCACCGGCCGCAAGAAGTGGGAGACCAAGGTCGCCGAATATAGCCACGGCTACTCCATTACGGTGGCGCCGCTGGTGGTGAAAGACAAAGTCATCCTCGGACCGGCGGGCGGCGAGCGCGGCATCTCCGGCTTTCTGGCCGCTTACGATACCCGCACCGGCAAAGAGGTCTGGAAGTTTCACACCATTCCGCAGCCGGGCGAGCCGGGCCATGAAACCTGGTCCGGCGATTCGTGGAAGACCGGCGGAGGATCGACGTGGGTGACCGGCTCCTACGATCCGGAGCTCAATCTGGTTTACTGGGGCATCGGCAATCCCGGACCGGACTGGAACCCCGCGGCCCGGCCCGGCGACAACCTGTATACCGATAGCGTGGTGGCGCTCGATGCCGATACCGGAAAGCTGAAGTGGCACTATCAGTTCACGCCGCACGATGAGTGGGATTTCGATGCGGTGCAGGTTCCGGTGCTGGTGGATTTGAACTGGCGCGGGAAGCAGCGCAAGGCGATGCTGTGGGGCAACCGCAATGGTTTCTTTTATGTGCTTGATCGCAGCAGCGGCGAATTTCTGTTGGGGAAGCCGTTCGTCAAGCAGACGTGGTCCAAGGGTCTGGACGACAGCGGAAGGCCGATGAAAATCTCCGGCACCAGCCCGAGCATTGCCGGAACCGACTTGTACCCTGGCGTGCAGGGCGGCACCAACTGGTACGCGCCGTCCTTCAGCCCGCGCACCGGCCTGTTTTATCTGACGGCCTGGGAGAACTATCACACCAGCTACTACAGTTGGGATCAGGAGTACGAGCCTGGAAAATCCTTCACCGGAGGGTCGGCGCGCGGCCCGATCCCGTCGCTGCGGCGTGAACCGATCATCCGCTGGGGACCCGAGTGGGGATACGGCGTGATCCGCGCGATCAATCCCCTGAACGGCGAAAAAGTCTGGGAGTACAAAATGCTCGACGTGAGCGACGCCGGAATCCTCACCACGGCGGGCGATCTTCTGTTTTCCGGCAACCGCGAAGGTTATTTCTTCGCGCTGGACGCCAAGACCGGCAAAGAGCTGTGGAAGCGCTACCTCGGCATGCAGGTGGCCGACTCGCCGATCACCTACACCGTTGATGGCGTCCAGTACGTCACCGTCGCCGCCGGGCATGCCCTGTTTAGCTTTGCGCTGGGGCCCGGCCGCTGAGGACGGATCGTTAAAATTCGCCAACTACCAGCGTCTGGGCCAGGCAAGCCGCTGCCGGGGCCGGCGCGAACCTGCCGGGCGTTGGCCGATCAGGGACCGTCATTGGCCGATTTCGGGCTGATTTGCGCGGTCCGGTAACTTATGCTCGAGCCAGAGGTAATCAGAGGCATGAGAGCGAGAAGATGGGCGTACGCGGCGGCCGGGCTGATCGGATTCCTGGCGGGCTTTCTGTCGGCCCTGCACGCCTGAGGAGCGGCGCGAGGTTATTTGCGCCACTCGGCGGTTTCGCTGACGGTCACGCGCGGATTGGGAAATACGCTCAGGCGGAAACGGACGGCGGCGGAGGCGTTGCGGTAAATGATGCTTCCATTTTTAAGCTGCGCGGCGTCCAGATCGACCGATTTCGTGTAGCTTCCATCGTCGATCTCCAGGACACCATGGCCGGCGGCGTGAATCGCGGAGGCGTCGTGGTCCCAGCGGACGCTCAGATTATCGTCGGCACGGCTGACCGAAAGACCCAGAGAAAAATCCTGCGGCTTACGCGAGGTGAAGGACGATCCGCGGGCCAGCGCGATCATCAGTCCTAAAGCGATGCCGAACAGGAGAAAAACGGACGACAACGGAATCCAGACGCCGGTGCGAAGCCCGGGGTTCCGCGGCGGGAATGACGGGCGCGCGGACGGAGCGTAGGCGGTTGTTGCAGGGCGGGGCAGAGCGGGCTGCGGATCTCCTGAGCCGGCCAGCTCGCGCCGGCGAAAGGGAAATTCGAGCGCGGCGATGCGCGGGAAAACGCCGTTTTCGCGAAAGAAAAATCCGGCGAGGCTCGGCTTATTGCCGCCATAAGGCTTGATGAGCAGCGCCACGTGCCCGGGCGAGGGCAGAAGTTCATCGAGAAGCTCGATATCTTCCGGCGCAAGTGCCAAGCTATCGCGGGTGTGGCTGCGATAGAATCCGACGGCGTACATCGGGCGGGCTTCATCGGGTTGCCAGTGATCGCAGGCGGCGCGAAACCGCGCTCGATCCTCGTCGCTTAAAACATAGGAAGGACCGCTTTTGTGCTCGCACTCGACCTCCTCGAAGTCTTCGATCCGGACGGAGGAAACCGGGCCAGGCTCGATGACGCCGAGAAGAATGCCTCCCACTTCGGCGCCGCGCCGTGGAACGGCGGCGAATCCGCGGATGACGTCCGCCTGCATGCGGTCGATTACGTCCAGATGAAGATGGATGGATACAGGTTTGCCCGGGACCTCCCAAACAAAGTACTCCGGGGCGCCTTGTGTCCGCGCGGCCATTTTCGCTAACGTTTCATCGTACTACGATGGCCGGGGTTCTTTACATCGTCGCCACGCCGATCGGCGGTCTGGAAGATATCACGCTGCGCGCGCTGCGCGTGCTGCGCGAGGCCGGCGCGATCGCTTGCGAGGATACGCGGCAGACGCGCAAGCTCCTGAATCACTATGGCATCTCCAGGCCCGTGCTCAGTTATCACCAGCACAATGAAGCGGCGCGGGCGGCGGAACTGATCGAACGGCTGAGCCGGGGAGAATCGATTGCGCTGGTATCGGACGCGGGCACGCCGCTCGTCTCCGATCCCGGCTACCGCGTGGTACGGGCGGCGATCGAGGCGGGAATTCCGGTGGTGCCGGTACCTGGCCCGTCGGCGCTGCTGGCGGCCCTTGCGGCATCGGGGCTGGGGGCGGACGCCTTTCGCTTCGGCGGCTTTCTTCCCGCCAAAAGGAACGCCCGAAGAAAAATGCTCGAAGATCTGGCGGATCAGGATTGCACATTGATCTTTTACGAAGCGCCGCATCGGATTTTAGAAACGCTGGCGGATATCGATGAATTGCTGGGAGCGCGGCCGGTGGTAATCGCCCGCGAACTGACCAAAATCCACGAGGAGTTCCTGCGCGGCACGGCGGCGGAGATTCGCGCGGCTTTGGCCGCCCGTCCGGCGATCAAGGGAGAAATCACTTTACTGATCGCCAAGGGCGAAGCCGCGGTGGATCCGGCGCCCGCCGGTGATGCCGTCGCTCAACTGGAGCGGCAGGGCGTTTCGAGGATGGAAGCGATCAAGCAGGTCGCCAAAAAGCGCGGGATTTCGAAACGCGATCTGTATCGCCAGCTTTTGAAATGAGCGCGCTAAAATCGCGCTAGAATTAGGCATGAGCGCTCGAATGGCGATGCGGGGCGGCGCGGGGGCGATCTGCCTGGCCGTCGCGTGCCTGGCGGCAGCGCCGGAGTTCGCGCTTCAGGATAGCAACGCCACGGTCCACACCCAGGCCGAATTGAGCCGGCATCAGGCGACGGTTTTTGTTTTCGTAGCCACCGATTGTCCCAACTCCAACACCTACGCGCCGGTGCTGGCGCGCCTGTATCGCGAATACTCCCCGCGCGGCGTGGCCTTTTTCAATGTTTATTCCGACCCGCAGGAGACCGCCGCGGCGGTTCGCCGGCACGACGCCGATTTTCAAGTGCCTTATCCGGCGCTGCTCGATCCGCGGCAGACGCTGGCGCGGCAAACCGGCGCGCGCTCCACGCCGGAGGCGGTGATTCTGGGGCCGGATGGGAAAGAGCTGTACCGCGGGCGGGTGGACGATCGTTTCGTCGACTACGGCAAGACGCGCTATCAGCCCACGCGGAACGACTTGCGCGACGCGCTGGATCAAATCTTACAGGGCAAGCCGGTCGTTCATCCTGTTACTCAAGTTCTCGGCTGCGCGATTCCTGGAATCGGCTGAAGCGAGATCCCTTGCTGGCACCATGGCCGGGCTCGGCGGCTCCGTTGCTGCCGCTGATGTATCAGGACGAGGAGCCTCCGGCGTTGCTGCAATTTCTGATGAAGCGCGGGGCTCAAAAATAGGCGGCGCCGGTTGCCGGAGCGGCGCGCGGCACAGTAGACTGTACCGCATGGCTCCGCCAGATCAGTGGTATTACCTTGAAGGGTCCCAGACACGCGGGCCAGTTGCCGCCTCGCAAATTGTTCAGATGATCCGCGCCGGCACGCTTCCGGCCGCAACGCAAGTGGCGCAGGCGGGATGGCCGCAATGGAGCCCGGCATCGGCCGCTCTGGCGAGCCTGCTGGCGCCCGCTCCGTCGCCGGCTCCGCAGCCGGTTCCGGTCGATACTCCGGTGTACGCGATCAAGGTTCACTGCATCTCCGGCCCCGACGCGGGCAAGGCGTACATGATCGGCGCGTCGGAGGTTTCGCTTGGGCGCGTATCCGGAATCGGGCAGAACGATCCGGGCGTGGCGGAAAATCACGTGGCGATGTCCTGGCAGAACAACGTACTGCGCTTTCGCACCTTCGGATCGAAGCTGATCGTGGGCGGAGCGCCGGTGACGCAGGGAAGCCTGTCCAACGGGCAGCAGTTTCAGATGGGAGCATCGACGTGGCAGGTCGGCGCGGCGCCGGTGGAGCTGACCAGCCTGCTCGG
>JAJPIT010000098.1 GCA_021324615.1 Terriglobia bacterium
ACCGGCATCGGCGTGTGGGGAAACAACCGGCCGATCGGCTGGGCCTGGGACATCACCAATTTCGTGTTCTGGATCGGTATCGGCCATGCCGGCACGCTGATTTCGGCGATTCTGTTCCTGTTCCGGCAGAAGTGGCGCACTTCGATCAACCGCTCGGCCGAGGCGATGACGCTGTTTGCGGTCATGTGCGCGGGCATCTTCCCGCTGTTCCACACCGGCCGCCCCTGGCGCGCCTACTGGCTGTTTCCGGTTCCCAACACCGACCTCAGCATGTGGCAGAACTTCCGTTCGCCGCTGATCTGGGACGTGTTCGCGGTATCGACTTACTTCACCGTTTCGCTGCTGTTCTGGTACACCGGCCTGGTTCCCGATCTCGCCACGCTGCGCGACCGCGCGGCGAGCAAAGTCAGGCAGGTGGTCTTCGGGATTTTAAGCCTGGGCTGGCGCGGATCGGCGCGGCACTGGACTAACTACGAAGCGGCGTATCTGATTCTGGCCGGAATTTCGACGCCGCTGGTGCTTTCGGTCCACACCATCGTTTCCTTCGACTTCGCCACCTCGGTGATCCCCGGATGGCACACGACCATCTTCCCGCCGTACTTCGTCGCCGGCGCGATTTTTTCCGGATTCGCCTGCGTGATGACGCTGCTGCTGATCGCCCGGTGGACGCTCAACCTGCAAAACCTGATCACCATGAAGCACCTGGAGAACATGAACAAGATCATCCTGGTGACCGGGTCGGTGGTCGGCTACGCCTATGCCTGCGAGTTTTTCATCGCCTGGTATAGCGGCAATATTTATGAGCGGTTCACGTTCTGGAACCGCGCCTTCGGGCCGTACTGGTGGGCGGCGTGGTCGATGTACACCTGCAACGTATTTATCCCGCAGCTTTTCTGGATCAAGGCGATGCGCCGGTCGATTCCGGTGATGTTCATCATTTCCATCACCACCAACATCGGGATGTGGTTTGAGCGGTTCGTCATTATCGTGACCAGCCTGCATCGCGATTTTCTGCCGAGCTCGTGGGGATACTTCCGGCCGACATGGGTCGATATCTGCACGTTTGCCGGGACCATCGGTTTATTTTTGACGCTTTTCCTGGTGTTTGCGCGGTTCCTGCCGATGATTGCGATTTCCGAGGTGAAGGGCGTGCTGGCTTACGAAAAGCAGCTTTTTAAAGGGCAGGCGGTGGAGGTAGCCGCGGAATGAAGCTCGATCCGAATGCCATCCGGGAAAAGCTGGGGATCGGCGAGGACAAGGTTTATGGCGTGATCGGAGAGTTCGACGATCCGCATGAGCTGGTCCATGCCGGCCGCCAGATCCGCCAGATGGGATACACGAAGCTCGATGCGATGACGCCGTTTCCGGTGCACGGCATTGAGGACGCCTTGGGGATCCGGCGTTCGATTTTGGGCTGGATCGTGATCTGCGTCGGGCTGTGCGGCACCGCCACCGCGTTCCTGCTGATCTGGTACTGCGGCGCCATCAACGACAAGTTTGTGATCGGCGGCAAGCCGCTGTTCGATTTCACGTTTTCGATTCCGATCGCGTTCGAGCTTACGGTTCTGTTCTCGGCGTTTGCCAGTTTCCTGGGGATGTGGGCGCTGAACGGATTGCCGCGGCTCTATCACCCGTCGATGAACTATCGCGATGCGCACCGCGCCAGCGACGACAAGTTCCTGCTGGTGATCGAGGCGGACGATCCCCAGTTCGAGGCGCGGCGGGCGGCGGAACATCTGCGCAGCGTGGGCGCTGGGGCGGTTGAGGTCGTGGAAGGATGAAGACTCAGGATTCCGGGTTCAGGATTCAGGACGCGCTCGCCTGGGTGGGCGGATATTGCGCGCTGCCGATTGCCTGCGTGGTGATCGCGCTGCTGCTTCTCTCCGGATGCTCGCCGGTGCAGCGCGTTCCGCCGGTGCAGGTCTGGGACGACATGAAGGTGCAGGAAAAATTCAAGCCGCAGATGGAAAACGAAATCTTCGCCGACCACCGCGACAGCCGCGTGCCGCCCGAGGACACCGTCGCGCGCGGTCACCTGCGGGAAGACACTCCGTATTACACCGGCATGGATGGCGATCAGTATGTCGGCAAGAGTCCGGTGCCGGTGGATATGGCTCTTTTGAAAAAAGGCCAGGCTAAGTTTGGAACCTACTGCACGCCGTGTCATGACCGGACGGGCTCGGGGCAGGGAATCGTGCCGCTTCACGTGCCCGCCTGGCAGCCTTCGAATTTGATGGAGGACCGCGTCGTCGAGTTCGCCGACGGCGAGATTTTCAACGTCATCTCCGAGGGCCGGCGCACCATGCCGCCGTACAAGTATCAGATTTCGGTGGAGGATCGCTGGGCGATTATCGCTTATCTGCGCGTCCTGCAGCGCGCGGCGCACTCCACCATCGGCGACGTGCCGGCCGAGCACAGGACGGATTTGCAATGAGTCACGAAGATAATTACCAGATGGAGCCGGCCCGCTGGTCGGCCGGGCGCAATGCGCTGGCGTTCGCCGCGCTGGTTGCGGTGATCGCCTGCGTGGCGGGCTGCCTTCAGGATCCCGCCCGGTTTTTCCATTCCTATATTGTGGCGTTCGGCTTCGTGGCGGCCACCGGGCTGGGCGCGTTCTTTTTCGTGATGGTGCAGTTCTTAAGCGGTTCGGCGGCCAGCGTGACGGTGCGGCGCATCATGGAAAACATCATGTATACGCTGCCGTTCGGCGCGCTGCTGTTCATCCCGGTGGCGCTGGGTCTGAAAGACATCTACTCCTGGACCACCTACGACGCGGCGCACGACGCGGCGATGCGCTGGAAGGCGCCGTATCTTTCAGAGAAGTTTTTCCTGATCCGTGCGGCGGCCTACTTCCTGGTTTGGTCGGTCTGGATTTTTTCGATTTACCGCCAATCGACAAAACAGGATACGGAGAAATCGGTCCGGCAGATGTACGCCGCCTCGCGATGGAGCGCACCCGGCTTGTTTCTGGTGGTCGTGCTCGGGACCCTGGCTTCCTACGATTGGTTCATGTCGATTGAGCCGAAGTGGTATTCGACGATCTTCGGCCTGTACATTTTGTCCGGCGGGGCGTTGACGTTCATGTCGATGGTGACGCTGATCGCGCTGGGGTTCCGGCGCGCGGGCGTGCTCCGGAACTCGATCACGCTCGAGCATTATCACGACCTCGGCAAATGGATGTTCGCGCTGACGGCGTTTTATACCTATATTGCGTTTGCGCAATACCTGCTGATCTGGTACGCCAATATTCCGGAGGAAACCGCCTGGTACCGGCACCGGATCGCCGGCGGCTGGTTCTGGATCGCCATTTCGATGCCGTTTATCCGGTTCATCATCCCCTTCTTTACGCTGCTGTGCCGGCCGGCGAAACGGAACTTGGGGATCCTGGGTTTTGTCGCGGTGTGGTCGGTTGTCGTCGAGTATATCGATCTGTATTGGGTGGCGATGCCGGCTTATTATCCGGCCGGGCCGGAGCTGAGCTGGCAGGATTTCGCGACGCTGGCGGCCACGGTGAGCCTGGCGGGTCTGGTCTTCTGGAGCCGGTTCAAGAAACACAAGATGGTGCCGGTGGGCGACCTGCGGTTTGAGCAGGGATTGTATTTCGAAAATGCATAACGAGGAGCGGACGCCGCATGAGTGAACAGGAGATTCGACACGCTTCCCCGGCCGAGGGCTTCGATCCGGCCGAGCCCAAAGTGGGGGCCATCGTGGGATTCGGCATCGGCAGCATCGTCCTGCTGGTGATCACGATCCTGGCGCTGCAATCCTATTTCAACAAGATCTGGCAGGAGGCCGTCTATGAAAAGGTGCTGGCGCCTCCGAGCGAGCAGTTGCTCGAACTGCACCGGCGCGAGGATTGGCTCTTAACGCATTATTCCTGGGCGGACAAGGCCAAAGGCACGGTGCGGATTCCGGTGAACCGCGCCATGGAGTTGTTCGCGCAGGAGGCGGCGGCGGGAAAACTGTTCTATCCGGCGAAAAGCTATCCGCCCAAGAAGGACGACGCGGCCGGCCCGGCGGCAGCGGCGCCTGCCAAGTGAACTGACCATGGAAGGTTTTAGGAAAATCCGGCCCTTGGCGATCGCGGCGATCCTGATGGGCGCTCCTTTGTTTGCGCAGAAAGACCCGCTGCCTTCCGGCCAACCGGGAACACTGCCGGCCGGCGTGCTCCCGCCGCAACTGATGGGTGTCGGCTTGGAAGAACACCTGGGGGCGGCGGTCGATCTCAACCTGCAGTTCATCGCTGAGAACGGATATCCGGTCGCGCTGCGCGACTTCTTCCATAAGGGCAAGCCGGTCATTTTGGACCTCATTTATTACTCCTGCCCGATGCTGTGCAATCTGATCCTCAACGGCCAGGCGCAGGTGATGCGCGAGATTCCCTGGAATCCGGGCGACCAATACGAAGTGGTCACCATCAGCATCGATCCGAACGAATCGTTCGATCTGGCCCGGCGCAAGAAAGCGAGCTATATCGAAAGCCTGGGCAAGCCGGCGAGCTGGCATTTTCTCTGCGATAAAGACGACAACGCCAAAAAGCTGGCCGAGCAGATCGGCGATCACTACCGCTACGATCCCGTCCAGGAGCAGTTCGCGCATCCGGCGGCGATCTTCGTCCTGACGCCGGAAGGAAAGATCGCCCGCTATCTCTACGGCACGCGCTTCCGGCAGATGGACGTGCGCTTCGCACTGGCCGAGGCGAGCGAAGGCCGCTCGACGATGACGGTCGAAAAGATTCTGCTGTTCTGTTATCACTACGATCCGAAGGCGAATGGATACGTGCTGTTTGCGACAAATTTCATGAAAATTGGCGGGGCGCTCACGGTGCTGCTGATCGGCTGGTTTTTGTGGCGAATGATGAAGCTCGAAAAGTCCCGCTCGGCTCGGGTTAAAGAAGGATTGGCATAAATGGAGTGGCTCCGATCTCTGATGTTGCCTCCACAGGGCTCGCAGTTTGCGGGCGAAGTGGATAACGTTTACATGGGCCTGTTCTGGCTGTGCGGCGTCCTGTTTGTGGGGATCGCGGCCGCCGCCATCGGCTTCGCCTGGCGCTATCGCTACAAGCCGGGCCGCGTGACGCCGCATCAGACCCACAACACCACGCTTGAAATCGTCTGGACGGTGATCCCGCTGCTGCTCTGCGTGGCGATCTTTTTCTGGGGTCTGAACGGCTGGATGAAGTACGCCGTCGCGCCGGGCGAGGCCATGGAGATCCAGATCACCGCCAAGAAGTGGCTGTGGCAGTTCGAATATCCGGATGGAACGCGCACAGCCAACGAGATTCACGTTGTGCTGAACAAGCCGGTTCGTTTCGTGATGACCAGCGAAGACGTGCTGCACGATTTCTTCGTGCCGGACATGCGCGTGAAACACGATATCATCCCGGGGCGTTATACCGAAGTCTGGTTCACTCCGACCGTGCCCGGCACGCATCATGTGACCTGCGCCGAGTACTGCGGCAAGGGCCACTCCGACATGCAGGCCAAGCTAGTGGTGGACAACGAAGCCGATTTTCAGAAATTCATGGAGACCGGCGGCACGGAGTGGGAAGACTACAAAATGAAGCCGGCCGAATGGGGCAGGATCCAGTATGAGCGCAAAGGCTGCTCGACCTGCCACTCAATCGACGGCTCGCGGATCGCCTCGGGCGGGCCGAGCTGGAAGGGTATCTGGGGCAAGATGGAAAAAATGAACGACGGCAAGGAGGTGCTGGTGGATGCCGATTACGTTCGCGAATCGATGATGCAGCCGCAGGCCAAGATCGTGGCGGGATACGATCCGATCATGCCGACGTTTCAGGGCTTGCTGCGGGAGCACGAAATTCAGGGACTCATCGCGTTTATCAAATCCCTGGGCAATAATCCGAACGGCGGGCCTCCGGCGCCGACGGTGCTGTCGCTGCCGCCCAAGCCGGCCGGCGCCAGCGGCGCTTCGGGGACCACCGGAACAAAGTGAGGAGACGATGGCGAACACATTAACATCGCGGGGCAAAATCGCGGACCATCCGCGGCCGGAAGTGAACTATCTGAACGCTTCAAAGGGCATCTGGAGCTGGATGACCACGGTCGACCACAAGCGCATCGGCGTCATGTATCTGGTCGGCGTGCTGACGGCGTTCCTGATGGGCGGAATTTTCGCGCTGTTCGTCCGGCTGTCGCTGCTCAACCCCAAGCACATGCTGTTCGGCAAAGTGCTGATGAGCGCCGAAACCTACAACCGTGTGTTCACGCTGCACGGCGTGATCATGGTGTTCCTGTTCATCATTCCCTCCATTCCCGCGGCGCTGGGAAATTTTGTGCTCCCGCTGATGCTGGGAGCCAAGGATGTCGCCTTCCCGCGGCTGAATCTGGCGAGCTTTTATCTGTGGGTGATTGGCGCGGTGATGGCCGTCTGCGGCATGATCTTCGGCGCCATCGACACCGGCTGGACCTTCTACACCCCCTATTCGACCACCACCAGCGGCACGGTCACGCTGATGGTGATGGCGGTGTTCATCCTGGGTTTCTCTTCGATCTTCACCGGAATCAACTTCGTCGCCACCGTGCATAAGCTGCGCGCTCCGGGCATGGGCTGGTTCGACATGCCGCTGTTTGTGTGGGGAATCTACTCGACAGCGATCATCCAGGTGCTGGCGACGCCGGTTCTGGGCATCACGCTCTGCCTGCTGGCGCTGGAGCGCGTGTTCAGCATCGGCATCTTCGATCCGAAGCTGGGCGGCGACCCGGTGCTGTTCCAGCACTTTTTCTGGTTTTACTCGCATCCGGCGGTGTACATCATGATTCTGCCGGGCATGGCCATCATCAGCGAGCTGATCCCGACCTTTTCGCGCAAGACGATGTTCGGCTACCGCGCGGTGGCTTATTCCAGCGTTTCGCTGGCCCTGCTGAGCTTCATCGTCTGGGGCCATCACATGTTTGTTGCGGGCCAGTCGCAGCTCGCCACGGTGATCTTCTCGGCGTTGACGTTCCTGGTGGCGATTCCCTCCGGCGTCAAAATGTTCAACTGGCTGGGCACGATGTACAAGGGCAATATTTCGCTGGAAACGCCGATGCTCTACGCGATCAGCTTCCTGCTGTTATTCGGCATCGGCGGCCTGACGGGAATTTTCCTCGGCACGCTTTCCACCGACGTGCATCTGACCGACACCTATTTCGTTGTGGCGCACTTCCATTACGTCATGATGGGCGGCACGGTGATCGCCTTCATCGGCGGCCTGCACTACTGGTGGCCGAAGATGACCGGGCGGATGTACAACGAAAAGTTCGGCGCACTGGGCTGCGTGCTGGTGTTCATCGGCTTCAACATGACGTTCCTCACGCAGTTTTTCCTGGGCAGCAAGGGAATGCCGCGGCGCTACTACAACTACCTCGATCAATACCAGCCGCTGCACGCGTTTTCGACGTACGGAAGCTGGGTGATCGGGCTGGGCATGATGATTACGGCAGTCAATCTCCTCGCCTCGCTGAGAAAGCCGTACGACGCGCCGGATAATCCCTGGGGCGGCACGACGCTGGAATGGAAGACGTCGTCTCCGCCGATCGAACATAATTTCGAAGAGCAGCCGGTGCTGGAGCGGGCGCCGTACGACTATCGTCCTGAACCGGTGGCGCACTGATGAGCACTTCCACACTCGATTTTCACGATCCCCACGCGCACGGCGGCGATGCGCACCATCAGCATCACTTCGCCACCATGGAGCAGCAGTTCGACACCAGCAAGATCGGGATGTGGCTGTTCCTGGTTACCGAAGTTCTGCTGTTTGGAGGACTGTTCGTCGGCTTCGGGATGATGCAGGCGCGCTACCCGCAGGAGTTCCTGGAAGCGCACGAACACTTGCAGCGCCCGCTGGGCGCGCTGAACACCGTGGTGCTGCTGATTTCCAGCTTCACCATGGTGATGGGCGTTTTGTCGGCGCAGCGCAACGATAAAAAGAAGCTGGTGATGTACCTGATCCTGACCATCCTCTGCGCCTGCGTCTTCCTGTGCGTCAAGTATTTCGAATATTCGCACAAGTTCGAAGAGCATCTGCTGCCGCCGCGCTGGTATCAGGCGCAGCCGGGCGATACCGTCCGCGACGCCGCCGGCAACGTCAGCCACGGCTACGGCACCTTCTTCGCGTTTTACTTCATGATGACCGGCCTGCACGGATTCCACATCCTGGTCGGCATTTTCCTGCTGGCCTGGATTGCCATCCGGGCCAACCGCGGCGAGTTTTCCTCGAAGTACTATACGCCGGTCGACCTGGTCGGCCTGTACTGGCACCTGGTCGATCTGATCTGGATCTATCTGTTCCCGCTTTTTTACCTGATCAAATGAGCATTCAAGAGCACACTCACGAGCATGGCGGCTCCGCCGTCTACGTCAGGACGCTGCTGGCGCTGCTGTTGTTGACCGTTCTCACGGTGGCCGCCTCCTATATCGACTTCGGCTCGGGCAACGTGATCATCGCGCTGCTGATCGCCTCCATTAAGGCGTCGCTGGTGGCGTTGTTCTTCATGCATCTGCGCTATGAGAAGGCGGTGAACGCGGTGATCGCCTGCTCGGGATTTCTGTTTCTGGGCATCTTCCTGATGTTCTGCTTCCTCGACTTCGACACGCGCGACGACGCCAGGGCGCTGCATCCGCAGCCGGTCATGTACGGTCCGGCGAAGCCCGCCGGCGCGGCGGCTCCCGCTCCCGCCGCCGAAGCGAAGTAGGAACGCCAGGTTCGTTCGCGCCCAAGAACGCCGCCGGGCGTTATTGTATTAAGAGAGCCGAAGAGCGCCTCATGACGGACGGCGGCCCGGGGCCGCGGGGACGCCGAGGAAGAGATCAACGCGCGGCGGGCGAATCAAGAACGCATCGGGCAAGGCGGCGCGCCGGGCGCTCTCGGCGCCGGAACTCCAGCGGCCGAGGTTTGACGGAAGGAAATTTTCGACGGGAAGATGCCCATTATCGCAACCCAAAACCGAGCAGCCGAATTTAAGGAAACCCTGGGTAAGCGCGTCCTGGTCGCCGACGGCGCCATGGGCACCTCGCTTTACGCCAAAGGCGTCTTCATCAACCGCTGCTACGATGAGTTGAATCTGTCGCTGCCCGCTCTGGTCCGCGATGTTCATCAGGAATACGTCAAGGCCGGCGCGGAGATTCTGGAAACCAATACCTTCGGCGCGAATCGAAAGCGGCTGGGCGCCTTCGGATTTTCCGAGAAGGTGCGCCTGATCAATCAGGCCGGCGTGCGGATCGCCCGGGAGGCGGCGCGCGATCTGGCCTTTGTCGCCGGCGCGGTGGGACCGCTGGGCATTCGGCTGGAGCCGCTGGGCCCCACCAGCTTCGAGGAGGCCCGCGCGCTGTTCCGCGAGCAGGTCGAAGCGCTGATCGAAGCCGGGGTCGATCTTCTGATTCTGGAAACTTTTCGCGATTTTAACGAAGTCCGCGAAGCGATTCTCGCCGCGCGCCAGGCCGCCGGCGACGATCTGGTGATCGTGGCGCAGTTGAGCATTGAAGATGACGGCAGGCTGCGCGACGGCACCTCGGTTGCCGACTATACGCAACGGCTGAATGAGCTGCCGGTGGACCTGATCGGCCTGAACTGCTCCTCCGGCCCCAAGGTGATGCTGGAAACCATCGAGAAAATGGCCGCCTACACCAGGCTGCCGCTCAGCGCGATGCCCAACGCCGGCCTGCCGACCACGGTGGACGGCCGGAATCTGTATTTGTGCTCGCCCGAGTACATGGCGCAGTACGCCCGCCGGTTTCTGCTCGCCGGCGTGCGGATCATCGGCGGCTGCTGCGGCACCACTGCGGAACATATCAAGGCCATGCGGGCCGAAGCGCGAAGCTTGCAGCACGTCGAAACTCCTCATAGCGTGGTGATCGAGCCGCCCGCGGCGCGCCCCAAGGCCATGGAAAAAATTCCCGCGGCCCAAAAAAGTTCGCTGGGCGCCAAACTCGCCGCCGGGCATTTCGTGGCCTTCGTCGAAATCCTTCCGCCGCGCGGGGTCGATGCGGCCCGCGAGATCGAGGGCGCCAGGCTTTGCAAGGCGGCGGGCATTGACTGCATCAACGTTCCGGATGGTCCCCGCGCCAGCGCGCGCATGAGCGCTCAGGTCACCTGCCAGTTGATCCAGCAGCAGGCCGGAATCGAGGCCGTGATGCACTTCTGCTGCCGCGACCGGAATATTTTGAGTATCCAAAGCGAGCTGCTCGGCGCGCACGCCGCCGGGATCCGCAACCTGATCTGCATCACCGGAGATCCGCCGCGCATGGGCGCTTATCCCGACGCCACGGCGGTCTTCGACGTCGACGCCATCGGACTCACCAACATCGTCAACAATCTGAATCACGGGCTCGATTTGGGCGGCAACCCGATCGGTTCGCAGACCGCCCTGCTGATCGGCGTCGGCGCCAATCCCGGCGCGTTGAACCTGGAGGAAGAGCTGCGCCGCCTGGAGTGGAAGGTCAAGGCCGGAGCCGAGTTCGTGGTGACCCAGCCGGTTTTCGATCTGGATCTGCTCGAAGCGTTTTTGAGGGCCACCGAGCAGCACCATCTTCCGGTGATCGCCGGCATCTGGCCGCTGACCAGCTATCGCAACGCCGAGTTCATGGTCAACGAGCTGCGCGTCCCGGTTCCCGAGGAGTATATGGACCGGATGCGCCGGGCCGAAGGCGCCGAAGCCGCGCGGGCCGAAGGCATCGCTATCGCGCGGGAAATGGTGCGGCGCGTTCGTCCGATGGTCGCCGGCGTGCAACTGAGCGCGCCCTTCGGACGCTATCAAATGGCCATCGAGGTGGCCGAGGCCATTGGCGATCGCCGCACCGCAGCCACCGATTAACTCTTCGGCGGGTTCCGCAGACGCGCGGGCGGTTCGCCCGGGCCAGCTCAACGCCGCTGCGCGGGCAGCGCGCCGGCCAGTTTTTCGATCGCCGGTTCCAATCGCTGCGGATTGCGCAAGACGCCCCCGAACAGATCGCCCACCCGGTCGAATCGCGCCATGGCGTTGCCAAGATGGAACTGTTCCGGCCGCAGCTTCGGAGTCACTTCGCGCCAGGAAAGCGGCGTCGCCACCGGCGCGCCCGCATAGGCCCGCGCAACATAAGGGGCCGAAATTGTTTTGGTCTCCGCGATCTGCGCCCAATCGAAATACACCCGGTTCTTTTCCCGCTTTGATACGGACCGCGCGGCGGCGAACAGCTCCGGACGGTCCATCCGCGCCAGCTCGGAAAGCAGCCGCGCGAACTCGCGCACCTGCGCGTAGCTGTAGCGCGGCTCCAGCGGGACATAGATGTGCAGGCCGTCGCCGCCGGTCGTCTTGGGATATCCCTCCAGGCCGGCCAGCTCCAGTTTCGATCGAATCAGCAGGGCGGCCTCGACAATTTTTTCAAACCCGCACTCCACCGGATCCAGATCGATCAGCACAAAGTCGGGATATTCATACGAACCCACGCGGCTCATCCACGGGTTTTGATCGATGCAGCCCAGATTTGTCAGGAACAGCAGCGTCGCGCGGTCGTCGGCTACCACATACCGGATTCCATCCGGCGCCACTTCGGTCCGCAGCCACTTGGGAAACGTATCCGGCGTGTTTTTTTGAAAGAACGCTTCGCCCGCGATTCCCTCCGGATAGCGCCGCAGCGAGAGCGGCCGGTCCTTGAGATAGGGCAAAATCAGCGGCGCGACCGCGTCGTAGTAGTTCAGCAAGTCGCGTTTTTTGTATCCATCCTTTGGCCAGTAAACCTTGTCGAGGTTGGTGAACTTCAGCCGGTGCCCGTCAATGGTGAGGATGGTTTCCTTCGCCGCCGGATCGAGCAGCGGCGCGCGTTCCGCCGCGGCCGTTTCGCGCACGCACTCCCGCGGATCGATGTCGGGCCGCAACCCCACAAACACCGGCGCGCGCAGCCGCCCCTCCTCGGTCCAATTCGAAAATTTCACTTCGCACACCAGCTCCGGCCGCACCCAGGTCACCTGACGGGGAAGATTCCTGTCGGGCTCGATCGGCCGCTCGCTGATTTCAAGCGGCGCCAGCAGCGCGTGAATCTCGCGCATTTTTTTCTGATCGAAACCGCTCCCGGCGTTTCCGGCCCACGTCAATTTGCCGCGGTCATAGACCCCCAGGACCAGCGCTCCGAACAGATCGCGCTCGCCTTTGGTGAATCCGCAGATCACAAATTCGCCGGATTCCGTGATTTTCCATTTCACCCAATCCGAGCTGCGCCGCGATGTATAGAAACTTTTGCGCCGCTTGCCGACGATTCCTTCCAGTCCCTGCGCGCGCGCCGCTTCGAACAGCTCCGCTCCGTTGCCCACGAAATGTTCCGAGTAGCGCACCACTTCATCGGGCGCCAAGATTTCCTTGAGCAGCCGTTTTCGGTCCTCCAGCGGAACGCCGCGGAGATCGCGGCCGTTGAGATACAGCAGGTCGAAGGCGAAGAACACGACCGGGTCCTTGCGAGCCATCGCCGCAATCGCCGCCGCGTCGGCGGTGGTGATTCGTCTTTGCAGCAATTCGAAACTCGGGGCGCCGCGCGGGTCGAGCGCCGCGATTTCGCCGTCCAGAATCGCCGTCGATGCGCGGACGTGATGCGGCAGCACCGACAACTCCGGATACTGCTTATCAATTGCGTTCCCGCGGCGCGAAAACATCCGGAGCGAGCCGTTGTCAATATAGCAAATGGCCCGCACGCCGTCCCATTTGATTTCAAACAGCCATTCCTCGCTCGACGGCGGCGTTCCGCGCCCGATTTCGGCCAGCATCGGCAAAAGATTGCGAGGCATCGGATCGGCGAGCTTGGATTCCTGAACGTGCATGGCCGGCAGCTCGCGCGCGATCTCTTCCTGTGTGCGCCCGGAAAGCACGCTGCGCGGAAAATCCTCCGGATCCCAGCCCGGCTGCGCGAAGGCGTCTTTTTTCTTGATCAGCAGCCACTCGTTTCCCTTTTCGCTGCGCTTGATTTTCGCCAGTACGAACTCGCCGTTGATTTTTTCGCCGTGGATGCGGAATTTGAAATCGCCGCGGGCGATCTGCTCCTCGGCCGCCGCATCGCCGAGGATTTCGTAGGTCCCGCGATCCCACAGCATCACGCTGCCCGCGCCGTAATTGCCTTTGGGAATGACGCCCTCGAATCCGCCGTAATCGATGGGATGATCCTCCACCATCATGGCCAGCCGTTTCTGGTCCGGATCGAGGGTCGGCCCCTTGGGCACGGCCCAGGATTTCAGCGCGCCGCCCGCTTCCAGGCGCAGATCGTAATGCAGGCGCGTGGCGTGATGCCGCTGCACGCAGTAGCGCAGCGCCGGCGCGGGCTCGGCGGGGGTCAAAGCGGCCGGTTCCGGGGTTTTATCGAACCGGCGTTTCTCCTTGTATTTTTCCAGGGACAACCTAACAACACCGTACCGTATTCGCCGCACGCGCGAGCAGACGCAACAAATCCCGCCACAAACGTTTGAGCTATGCTCGTATTATGGCGTCTACCGTCTGGAAAGGCCACCTCACCTTCGGCCTCGTTTCCTTCCCCATCCGGCTCTACAGCGCCGCGCGGAGCGAGAACATCAGTTTCAATCAGTTGCACAAGACCGACGGCTCCCGCATCAAGCAGGTCCTCTACTGCCAGGCCGAGGATAAGCCCATCCCGCGCAGCGAAATCGTCAAGGGATTCGAGTACGAAAAGGACCACTACGTCGTCATCGAGGACGGGGAGATCAAGAAAGTCGCACCCGCCACCGCGAAAGTGATGGAGATCCTTGAATTCGTCAAGGCCGATCAGGTGGATCCCATCTATTTCGAAACGTCATATTACATGGCCCCCGAGGAGGCCGGCGAAAAGCCCTACGCCTTGCTGTTCGATGCGCTGAAAAAGACGGGCTACGTCGGCGTGGCGAAGATCGCCATGCATAACCGCGAGCACATCGTGATCCTGCGCCCCGGCCAGAACGGCGTTCTGCTGCACACCATGTACTACAGCCACGAAATCCGCAAAGTGGATGAATTTCGCACCGATCTCAGCCTGGTGAAGGAAAAGGAGCTCGCGCTCGCCACCAGCCTGATCGAAGCGCTCTCCGCCGATTTCGAGCCGGAAAAATATCACGACGATTATCGCGACAACCTGCTGAAGATGATCGAGGCCAAGAAGGAAGGCAAAGCCGTGGTCGCCACGCCGGAGCCGCAGCAGGCCAAGGTCGTCGATATTTTGGAAGCTCTCAAGAACAGTCTGGCGATGGCGAAAAAGCCCGCCGCGTCGGAAACCGCTCCGGCCGAGCCTGTTGTCGAGCAGAAGCGGCGGCGCAGAGCTCGCGGGTAACCGCGGCGCGGTTCAACGGATCTCTAAATCCGGCCTGCGCATCTTGAGAACGGTCACCGTGCCGATCCCGGCTTGCAGATCCAGCCGCCTTCCGCTTTCCGCCGAACCGGTGAACTGATGGCCGAATAGCAGCGGGCTCCGCGCCTGGCGGCCTGGAAAATCCGAAACAATCTGCCCGATTCCGGTCTTGGCCCGCAGCGAGTACGACCCTTCCGGCATCAGCAGAAAAATGTCACCGTTGCGGTCGCTCGCGCGGATATCACCGCTCATCCCGATGACGTTCACCTGGCCCGTATACTCGTCGATCACCAGTTTCGCCGTGCGGGGAGCCTTAATCCGGTATTCGAGATTGAAGTCCAGGCTCCAGCGGAACGGCCGTTCGATGCGCCGGTGTTTTGGATACGACGAGACGATCGTTAACGCGCTGGCTCCGCCTTCGGCTCTTACCTGGATCCGATCGAGCAGTTTTGTATCGGCAGCGCTCTTGATCACCGTCAGTTCCACCCGCGGCTGATCCCACGCCTCGATCGACACGTCGCCGGCCGCGTTTTTGATCGTGAGGACGCCATTCGCGGCGAGATCATAAGTGTGTGAATCCGTGACCGGCCCGGCGGCGAAAACAGCGCTCGCCGAGAGCAGCAAAACCAGTGTGTTCATTGCGAGGAAAAGCGGCTGGCGGGATCTGAGCCGGAATGGAGAAAATCTGGCGCGGCTTGCAGAGGTCCTCAACAAGCCGCCCAGGATTGTGAACAGGATTATTGAATCGACTCGATGCTCAGCGTGTCGCCGCTTACCGAGCCGTTTACGCTGACCGTCTTGCCGGCGAACTGCTTCGCCTTGGCCTGCGATGCCGAATCGATCTTATAGACCTTGCCGTCCTTCGTCACCAGTACGGCCTCGCCACCCTTCTTGATGCATCCCTGCGCGCATTTCGCATCGGCAGCCGTGCCCGCCGCGTGCTTGGCGCCGCAGCTCGAATCGGCGATGAATCCGGAGATTTCGGCAGCAAACGTCGAAGCCGCTGCGAGTGCGAACAGAGTCAATACTTTCTTCATGGTGCCTCCCATTCTTTGGAGATCAAACTTCTGTCACTATATCACAAATTTCGACATTTGCATCCCTGCCGGACGGCGGAAAGATGCGTTCCCGGCGCAAAAATCGGGCCGTCGCGTTAAAGATGCGCCCTTCCCGCTACAGCTCCACAACCTTGGCGTCCCGCCAGAGCCGCTCCAGGTCATAGTAGGTTCGCGCCTTTTCCGAAAAAATATGGACCACGAAGTCTCCGTAATCCACAAGGACCCATTCCGCGTTCTCATAACCCTCGATGCTGGCTGGATATTCACCCTGTTTCTTCAACCTTTGCTCGATTTCATCGGCGATGGCCTGGATCTGGCGTGGATTGGACCCGCTGCAAATCACGAAGTAGTCGGTGAAGGAAGTGCACGCGCGGACGTCCAGAACCACCAGGTTGCGCGATTGTTTGGATTCGGCGGCTTGAACAGCGATCTGCCAGGACGATTCAGCGGCTTTTTCGCTCGCCCGCAGCTTTTCAGCCCCGCCCAGGTCGGATCCTCCTGTTGGTATCGTACTACAGTGCGGCGGGCTGATAAAATCGTCGAGTGTCCCCGCGGCCCGCTCTTGAAGTTCTCATCAGCGCCGGGCAGATTCGCGCGCGCATCGCGGAAATCGCCGCCGCGATGGACCGCGATTATGCGCCCGGCCCGGTCTATCTGATCGCGATTCTCAAAGGCGCCTGCTTTTTCCTGGCCGACCTGGCGCGGGCCATGAAAACTCCCGCGCGCATCGAATTCATCGGCATTTCCAGCTACGGCCGCGGCAAAACCAGCTCCGGCGAGGTGCGCCTCACCAAAGACCTGGACGTCTCGATCGAAGGCCACGACGTCATCGTGATCGAAGACATTGTCGATAGCGGCGTCACCCTGAGTTATTTAATGAAAGTTCTGGCGCAGCGCAAACCGAAATCGCTGCGCATCGCCACTTTGCTCGATAAGCCGGAGCGCCGGCAGCGTCCGGTCGAGGTGCATTACACCGGCTTCCAGATTCCCGATAAATTCGTCGTCGGCTATGGCCTCGATTATGCCGAAGACTACCGCAATCTGCCCGACGTGTGCGTGCTGCACGAATAGGCGCCGATCATGCCTAAGCGGAATGGAGAAACCAGCGGTTGAGCACGACCTCGCGCGAAAATTTTCGCGACCGCAGCAGCCGCGGCGCGATCCGCGAAAGAAGGGCTTGCGGAAGGCGCGCGCCGGCGCGTTCGAGCAGCGCCGGATGGGCGCGAAAACGCGATGCAAGCATGGCCGGAAATTTCGATGGATCGCCCGAGGCGATCGCCTCGGCGGCCATCAGTCCGGACTCGATCGCCGGCAAGATTCCCTCGCCGCTCAGAGGATAGGCCAAGCCCGCCGCGTCGCCGGCGAGCAGCCAGCCGTCACCCAAAATTCGCCGCCCGGAGCTTCCATAAAGCAGATAAGCGTGGCCGCGCGGCGCGGGCGGATCGAAGCCGATTCGCGCCCGAAGAAAATCAAAAAAATCGCCGACGTGAGAGGAAAGCCGGTGCGGATCGGCGCGGCCCAGGCCGATGTTCAACACGTCGCGCTTGCGAAAACACCAGCCGTAGCCGCGAAGATCGCGGCAGAAGAAAAGTTCGGGCGTATCGGCGCGAATCGGGCAGGCGGCCGCTTGCCCGGGCGTCATTTCGAACTCGACTTCCTGAGCGACGACGGCGCTCTCACGGGCGGCTTTGGCGCCCAGCAGCCGGGCGGCCGGGCAGAAATGTCCTCCGGCGCCGACAAGAAAACGCGCTTCCATACAGCCGTTGGCGATCCAGCGGCCGTCGCGGCGCTCCAGCGTTTCCAGCGCCGAGCCCTCGATCACTTCGGCTCCGGCGCGCTGCAATAGAAAATGATCGAACTCGCGCCGGCGCACGCCGTAGCTGACCGGTTTGCCGTAGTCGATTTCGCAGGTCCGGCCGCCGATCACGCCGGTGCGGAAGGCCAGAATCGGCTGAAGCACGCCGGGATAGGATTCCGGATCGATTTCGAGAACCGACAGGACGCGCGGGGTAATCCAGCCGCCGCAAATTTTATCGCGCGGAAAAACATTTTTATCCAGAATTGCCGCCGTGATCCCGGCGCGCCGCAGCCGCCAGGCGCAAGCCGATCCCGCGGGCCCGCCGCCGACGATCAGGACATCGCGGGAACGCATGGTTCTCGATACAGATGATCGCGCGTCCAGGCCAGCGGGCGGCACTTGGCGCCGGCGAAGACGATTTGAAAAAGCTGAAGAGTGCCGGTCTCGAAACCCGCGATCGATCCGGCCAGGTACAGGCGCCAGGCGCGCTCGAAACGCTCGTCGTACATGCGGCGAACCTCGCTGCGGGCGCGTTCAAAACGATCCAGCCAGTGCGCGATCGTCCGGATGTAGTGGCGGCGCAAATTTTCGACGTCGAGCACGGAGTAGCCGTGCGGCTCGAAAACCTCGATCGCCTCGCGCAGCGCGGGCGCGTAAGCGCCGGGAAAAATTCTCTTGCGGATCCAGCGGCTGAATTGCGTCTTGTAGCTGCGTCCGATGAAGTGAAGAAGTCCGCGCCCGGCGTCTCCAATGGAGCGGTGAATGGCCTCGCCGAATTCGCGGTAGTGCGGCTCGCCCACGTGCTCCAGCATGCCGACCGAAACGAATACGTCGAATTTGCCGGAAATATTGCGATAATCGTCTTCGATAAATTCGACGAACCCGGTGAGATCCTCCTCGCGCGCCCTCCACCGGGCGTATTCGATCTGCTCATGCGAGATGTTAAATGCCTTGACGCGGACGCCGTAATTGCGCGCCATATGAAGCGCCAGCGCTCCCCAACCACACCCGGCCTCCACCACGCTTTCCCCGGCGCGAAGCTCCATTTTGCGGCAGATATGGTCCATTTTGGCGGCCTGCGCCTGTTCGAGCGTCATTTCTTCACGCGGAAAATAGGCGCAGGTGTAGATAAGCTGGCGATCGAGCCAGAGCTTATAAAAATCGTTGCCGAGATCGTAATGGTGATGAATATTTTCGCGCGACCGCCGCGGAGTATTGTTCTGCCACCATTCCATCCACCGCGAGGCGGCGAGCGAATACCAGCGCGGACCTTTCATCGTTTCATAGACAGTGACCAGAAACCGCACCAGATCGCCTTCAACTTCGACTCGTCCATCCGAATAAGCTTCCCCGAATCCGATTTCCGGATCGCGCAGCAGTTCCAGCAGCGTGGAGAAATCGCGGATCGAAACGCGGAATAACGGCTCGACGCCCGGCGGCGGATATTCGCGGCCGCCGACGGCTATCGTAACCGGCGCGCGTCCGATCGTCTCAAAAATTTTGCCGACAACCCATCTTTCCAGAAAGCCGCCCTGAGGCCGGCGATTTAAATTTTGCATGGGGCGCAGGTCAGGCGAAACCTGAATCTCCTGCTTTTTGCCTATCACATTTGCTTAGATCCAGGCAACAGGTAAACGGATTCGCTTGTCGCCGCGAAACGCGAACGTTTCCAAAATTTTTACTTCAGCCCGAAGTTGGCTTCGATGGCAAGGGCTGAAAGCGGCGGCTCAGCTTCACCGCGGACATGCTAAAAATTGAGCGCTACCCGCGGGCGGCGTCAAGCAAAAAATGCGATGCGCGGAAAATTCCCGTTACGGTTTCGCCGAGGCGCTGCTCGCGCCGTTCCCGCGCGGCTGCTGCACCTTGGGAGAGGCGACGTAGCCGATGATCATGTCCTTCTTGATGTCGTTCACCACCAGCTCGTAAGGCTGCGTGGCGCGCGCCAGCATGAACTGGACGGGCTCATTCACCGTCCTGTCCTTCTTTTCGACGGTCTTGTCGTCGGCAGTGACCAGAATGGTGTAGCGGTTGTGCTTGGGATCGGCCTTTTCCAGGCGGATGGCCAGATCACCGACCCGCTGCGGCTGCTTGGTCTTGGCGATCTTAAATTCGGTGTAATTGCGCTCGCCCAGCTCGCGCAGCGCGGCCAGTTCCTTGGCGTTGGTCGCGATCAAGCCGCTTTGCACCCCCAGATCGCCGCGGGCGCTCTTCATCTCAGCGATCAGCTTTTCGGTATCGGCCCGGTTCTTGGCCAGATCCGATTTGACAGTGGTCACCTCGCCCGAGACTTCGCCGATCTTGGTGTTGGCCGCGGTTGCGTCGCTTTTCACCTGCGAAACTTCCGTGCCCATGCTGGCGAGCTGCTTGCTTTGCTCTTCCTGGGCGCGCTGGAGCTTGGCGGCGACTTCATCGGCGTGCGCCAGGGCGGCGGCTTTCGCTTCGCCGCTCAACTCCGCCGCCTGTTTCTGCGCCTTGGCCAGCTCCCTTTCGAGGTTCTCGATGTTGCGGCGGCTGGTCTGAACGCTGACGCTGGATTCTTCGCTGAGCTTGGCGATCTGCGCCGAAAGCGAATCGCGCGTATCGGCCAGCTCGGCCCGCATCTGGTTCATTTGATAAAACAGGTAGACGCAGGCGCCGACCAGCGCGATGACGGCGCCGAACAGGATCGGGATCTTGACTCCCGAAGACGGCGCTTGAACCACGATCGGCTGCGGCTGCGGAGCGGATGGGGGCGTGGAAGCGCCGGGGTTGGCTCCGGCGTTTGTCGTCGTTCGGTTCTCCTGGGGAAACAACATGTTAAGGGACCTCTGTCAATCCGTATTCTAGCAGCTAACTGATATAAGGATGTCCGTACGCCATTTGCCGGTTTCAAAAACTTCGCCGAAAGCGCTCCGCGGCGCAACCCGCCGGTTTCGGGATTTTAGCGCGTGTGAGCGGGTTTGGCGAACTCGAGGACCTCCTGTTTGGGTACACCCGCCTCAAAACACCGCCGGCAGCGGGCTTCGTACATGCCCGCCGCCCCGACCACGATCAGATCGTTCGATTCCACCAGGCGCTGCGTGTGTTTCGCCGGATTTCCGCAGCGCATGCAGATGGCCAGCGTTTTGGTGATCGATTCGGCCAGGCACAGCAGTTCCGGCATGGGGGTGAAGGGGCGGCCGAGATAATCGGTATCCAGGCCGGCGATGAGCACCTGTTTTCCCGAATCGGCGAGGCGGCAGGCGACATCCACCAGATCCGCGCCGAACAAATTCGCTTCGTCGATGCCGACAACCTGCGTGCGCCAGTCGATCTTGCCGATGATTTCCTGGGCTGTCGAAACCACTTCCGATTTCATGCGCTGATCGCCGTGCGAGACGATCTCGTCGGCCGAGTAGCGGTCGTCCAGCGCGGGCTTGAAGACCTGGACTCGCTTGCGGGCGATTTTGGCGCGCCGCAGGCGGCGGATGAGCTCCTCGCTCTTTCCGGAAAACATCGGGCCGCAAACCACTTCGATCCAGCCGATGGGAGTGGTGACAATATCCATAGAAACAATCCAGAATACAGTATGCATGCGCGAGGCGGACGCCGGATCAGGCCGGAAATCCTCGATACGCTCGCAGCAGAGGAGGCGCGGGCGAGTTTGCGCGACCTGACGCGGATCAACCGGCGCTGGGGAGGATATTCGACGCTGCGGCGGCTGATGGCGGAGGTGGCCGCGCCGGAAGAAACATTTTCCCTTCTGGATGTTGGCGCGGCTTCGGGCGATATGGGCGAGAAGATTCAGCGGTGGTATCCGGGCGCGCGGGTGATCTCGCTGGACCGGATTCCGTCGCATCTCCCGGCGCGGGGCGCGCGCGTCGCAGGCGATGCTTTTTTGCTGCCTTTTGGCGCAAAATCGTTCGATTTCGTGTTCTGCTCGCTGTTTTTGCATCATTTTCCGGACGAGGCGATTGTGCAATTGTTGCGCGAGTTCTGGCGCGTGGCCCGGCGGTCCGTGCTGGCGATCGATCTGGCGCGACATCCGGTCGCCTACTATTTTTTGCCGTGGACGCGGTGGATTTTCCGATGGAATTGGGTGACGGTGCACGACGGCCCAATCTCGGTGGAGGCGGCGTTCCGGCCGGCGGAACTGGAGGAACTGGCGCGGCGCGCCGGGCTTGGGGAGGCGCGCGCCCGGGGCTATTATCCGGCGTTCCGGATCGCGCTTTGGGCGCGCCCGGAGCAGGGGTCTGGGGCGGGAAACCCTGAGCTATAATTCTACTGGAGGCGAATGAGTAAAGAGGACAGTATTGAAGTCACTGGAACCGTAGTCGAGAAATTTCCCAGCGGGTTGTTTAGCGTTCAGTTGGATCAGGACCGCACGGTGCTTGCGCACCTGGCGGGCAAGCTGCGCCGCAACCGCATTCGCGTGCTGGCCGGGGATCGGGTCACTCTGGAGTTGAGCCCCTACGATCTGACCAAGGGCCGCATCACCTATCGCCATAAATAGAGTAATGCTCCTCCGGTCAGTTTTTTAGCGATCCGGAGAAGAGGCGCGCCTCGCCGGAGTTCCTACAATCGGGGCATATGCCAACCACGGTCCGGCAGCGCCGCTCCTTCCAGGAACAGAACGAGTTGCTGCGCCAACTGAACCAGCGCGTGGTGGGTCAATCCCGCGCGCTGGAGCAGATTGTTCCCTACGTGCAGATGTTTCAGGCGGAGCTGTCGCCGGAAGGGCGGCCCGCGGGGGTGTTTCTCCTGCTGGGTCCGACCGGGACCGGGAAAACCCGGACAGTAGAGGCGCTGGCCGAGGTATTGCACGGAAGCCCGCGGAACGTTCTGAAAATCGATTGCGGCGAATTTCAGATGGAGCACGAAGTGGCGAAGCTGATCGGCGCGCCGCCGGGATATCTGGGGCACCGCGAAACGACGCCGATGCTGACCCAGCAGAAGCTGGGCGCGGTGGCGAGCGAGCGCAGCGGGCTGGCGCTGGTGCTGTTCGACGAGATCGAAAAAGCCGCGCCAAGCATGACGCGCCTGCTGCTGGGCGTGCTGGACAAGGCCGTTCTGCGGCTGGGCGACAACAGCACGGTGAACTTCGAGCGCGCGTTGATATTTCTGACGAGCAATTTGGGCGCGCGCGAAATGAGAAAAGAGATCGCGCCGGACTTTGGCTTTGAAGCGATGGTGCCTCCGCAGTGCGCGCCGGCGAAACTGTCGGCGATCGGGATGGGCGCGGTGAAGAGAAAGTTCGCGCCAGAGTTCGTCAACCGCATCGACGCGGTGATCACCTACCGGCCGCTGGAGACCGCGTCGCTGCGCCGGATCGTCGATCAGCAGATCGAGGAATTGGAGCGGCACATCGAGAACCGGCTGGAGGACCGGGCGTTTGACCTGTTTGTGACCGACGGCGCCCGCGAGTTTCTGCTGCGGGAGGGCACCAGCCCGGAATACGGCGCCCGCGAATTGAAGCGGGCCATCCTGCGCCACCTGACGCAGCCGCTGGCGGCTATGGTCGCGGAGGGAAAAATTATGGCCGGAGCCACGGTGAAGGTGGAGGAGGATGGCGGCCGGCTGGAGATCCGGATCGAGGACTGAGCGGGCGGGCTACCGGCGAAAGATGACGCCGCCCTTCATCACGAAGGTGACGTGCTCCAGGGCGCTGATATCCTGAAGCGGATCGCCCTGGACGGCGATGACGTCGGCCAGATAGCCGGCCTTTAGAACTCCGATCTGATCCTCCCAACCGAGCAGCCTGGCTGCGTTGACGGTTCCCGCCTGGAGGGATTGCAGCGGCGTGAGGCCGTACTTGACCATCAGGACGAACTCGCGGGCCTGGGTTCCGTGCGGGAACGGGCCGACATCGGAGCCCATGGCGAAGGACAGGCCGGCCGCGATCTGGTTTTTGAACTCCGCCGTTTTCAGATCGAACATCTCGCGCTCCCGCGCGCGGGCCGCTTCGGTGGGCGAGTGCCCGGCGAAATATTCGAAAATGGTGAAGGTCGGCACGGCGAAAATTCCTTTTTCCTTCATCAGCCGCATCGTTTCCGCGCTCAGATGGCTGGCGTGATCGATGGAGGCGACTCCGGCGCGCGCCGCGTAGAGAGTCCCCGGCTCGCCGGTAGCGTGGACCGCCACGCGCTTGCCGACGCGAGCCGCTTCAGTGACGGCGGCGCGCAACTGATCCTCGGTGTACTGATAAGGCGTGAAAAATATGCCGCCGCGAACCTCGTCACGGCCGGTCTCATAGATCTTGATGAAGTCAGCGCCTTCTTTGATCTGCTGGCGGATCACGGCGATCAGTTCCGCGGAATTGTTGGCGTAAGTCGCGTTGGATAAAGCGTGCTGGGCGGGATTGTAGCCGATGGCGTCTTCATGGCCGCCGAGAATATCGATGGCGTTTCCGCTGATCCGCAAGCGAGGTCCGGGGATTTTGCCGGAATTGATCGCGTCGCGGACGGCGGTGTCGGCCGATCCGGCGCCTTCGGTTCCCATATCGCGCTCCGCCGTGAAGCCGGCCATCAGATCGTCGCGGGCGGCGAGGGTGGCCATGATGGTGCGCTGCGGAACAGACTCCTGGATGGTTTGCAAATCCTCCGCTCCCGGATGAAGGAACAGATGGACGTGCGCGTCGATCAATCCGGGCAGCAGGGTCCGGTCGCCGAGATCGATCGTCTCGGCTCCGGCGGGATGGCGGACGGAGGCTCCGGCTTCGACGATGCGATCGCCTTGAATGAGCACTTCGCCCGGCTGAATGGTTTTACCGGCCGCCACATCCACCATGCGCGCCGCGTGGAGAACGATGGGGCGCGCGGATTGGGCCGGCGCGCGGAGGGCGCAGGCGGCCAGCAGCACGGCCGCGGCCGCGGCGGGCCGTTTCTTCAAGGCACTGGCGGTCACTGCGTGCGCCTTCCTCTGCCGCCGGGCGACTGTTCAGGCGGATCCACTTCGATCATGTCCACGCGCTGATCGAAATCGCCCAGCAGCCAGCGGCAGAAATAGTCGGCGCGGACCCAGAAGAAATAATTCTGCACCGGCGCGTAGCTGTGCCGTATGCCGGGCAGCACGAACATATCGAAACGCTTGTTGGCCTTGATGAGCGCGTCGGCCAGGCGCATGGTGTTGGCCATGTGGACGTTGTCGTCCATGTCGCCGGTGGTGATCAACAGATGGCCTTTCAGGTTTTTGGCGATCTCCGAGTTTTTGTCAATCGAATAGTCGAAGGTCACGCTGCCGTCGGGATGATCGATTTCCTTGATCCCGTGATGCTTCTCGCTCCAGTTCTGGTTATAGACGTTGTTGTCGTGGTTGCCGGACTCGCTGACGGCGACCTTAAAGAAATCCGGATACTGAAGCATGGCCGCGGCCGACATAAATCCTCCGCCGGAGTGCCCGGTGATGCCCACGCGATCGATATCGATCCAGGGATAGCGCCGCGCCAGTTCCTGAATCGCCGCCTTTTTATCGGCCAAGCCATAATCGCGAAGGTTGCCGTAGCCGTAGTTGTGATACCACTTGGAACGATGCGGATTGCCGCCGCGGTTGCCGACCTCGATGACGATAAATCCGAGCTGCGCCAGGGCGACGTTGGGGTTCTTGGGCGAAAAGGTCTGCGTCACCTCCTCGGTTTGCGGGCCAGGATAGACGAAGGCGATGATGGGATATTTTTTGCCGCTGTCGAAATCGAAAGGCTTGTACATGACGCCGTAAAGATCGGTTAAGCCGTCGTCGGCTTTGACGGTGAACGGCGTGGGCATCTGGAAGCCGGCTTGGAGCAGGGCCGAGATGTCGGTGGTCTCCAGATCGACGGCGAGCGCGCCGTTGCGGTCGCCCACAATCGAATGCGGCGCGGTGGACACCGTCGAGGAGGTGTCCACGAAAAATTTTCCATCGTCGGCGACCGCGAAGGCATGGGAAGCGTCGCCGGGGTCCAGCAGCTTCAGGCCGGAGCCGTCGAGCTTCACGCTGTAGAGATGGGTGAAGTAAGGATTCTCGCCCTCTTCGCGGCCCTCGGCGGCGAAGATCATCGTGCCGGTTTTGTCGTCGATGTTTTCGATGTCCTCGCTGACGAATTCTCCCTTGGTCACCTGATTCTTCAGGGCGCCATTGGCGTCGTAGCGATACCAGTGCCCCCAGCCGTCGCGTTCGCTCCAGAACAGGAGATCGGCGCCGCCGTTGGCCAGCCGCAGCGGCTTGGTTTCGACATAGGTGTTCAGCCGCTCCTCGATCAGCGTTTTTACTTCACCGGTCGCAGGATTGGCGACGCAGACATCCACTTTGTGCTGATCGCGGCTCATGCGGCGGAAATAGAGCAGATCGGGCCGGCTGGACACCCATTGCTCGTCGGTGCGATGGCGCTCGCGCTGGCGGGCGGTGATGGGGGCGTCGAAGATCTGCAAGGTCTGGTCCTTGAAGCGGTCGGCTTTGATTTCCTTCCGCGAAGGCGCGGCCACTTCGAACACCTCCAGGTGGGATTGCGGCACGTTCACTTCGCCAGGCATGGCGTAGCGATAGGTTTCCAGCGTGGGCCGCGGATTTTCGAGCGTATGAATCACCCACAGTTCCCCTACTTTGCGCTCATCGCGGCGGATCACGGCAAAGCGGGAGGAGTCCTGCGACCAGTGAATGGTGATGGGCGGCACGCGGCCGCTCTTATCGCGCAGCGTTCCCATTTCGTTGGTCTGGTTCTCGCGATCCTGCTGGCGGATGCGATCGAGCTCGGTACCGGAGATGCGGCGGGCGTAGCTGAAGCCATCCTCGCCGTCGGTGGTCAGCCGCGTTTCCTTAATATTGGGGTCGTCCGGTTTTTTCAGCGCCAGGGCGTAGCTGGCCGCGTCCATCATGTACAGGTCATGATTGCGGGCGAAGACGACGACTTTCTCGTCTGGGGAGATCGATGCCCACATCGGCTTAACCGGCTCCGGCGTGTACTGCGCCGGCAGGGTGAGCTTCATGGAGGCCAGATCGTACTCGAAGTAAAGCGTCCGCATCCGCGGGCGCGCGGCGCCCGAGCCCGCGCCTTGATTTCTCTGCTGCGGATCGTCCGGGACGTTGGAGGTTTGTTCGGTCTGCTGACTTCCGCCGATCACCGTCTGCTTGCCGTTGATATCGGCGTCCTGATCGACGCGAACCTCGAACTCGACCACCGTGTCGTTGTGGGTGAATTTGATGGTGCGGATGGGCAGATGCGCGGCGTCGTAAGGATTTCGGGTGATTTCGGTGAGCATCTCGGCCATTCTGGCGTTATCGAACACGGGCGTTTTGGTTTTCTTCACCGGATCGACCAGATAAAAATGGCGGCCCTTGGGAGTTTCGTAGCTGTACCAGAAACGGTCGCCGTCCTGAAGCCAGTGAGGCGTCACCGATGTATCGAAGACCAGCTTGGCGACCTTCGGCGGCGTCCAGCGCATCGCCAGCTCATAGTTGGCCTTGTGGACGGGCACGGGTTCGGTCTTTTCGGCGGCCGGCAGGACGGCCCAGGAAGCGAGGACCGCGGCGGAACAGAACAGGAACCGGAGAGAGAAGATTTTCATGAGCAACTCCTAGATCGCGCAAGCGGCGCAGGAATATCGTGATTACTATATCTCGAACCGGGGCGGGGCGCGGGGAAAATCAACCTTGTTAACGGGCCGCCCTCAAGGGTTTTTTCGCCCGTGCCGCTTCTCCGGGCGCTTTGGGCAGGCTGATGAGATTGGCCAGAAGCTGATAGGCGCCGTCGGTTCCGGCGGGAAGCTGGCGCCACAGGGCGAGCCCCACGTAAATCCAGCGGCCCCGGCCCAGGCGCGCCTCCACCAGCGATCCGAGCTTTTCTCCCGGGTTATCTTTATAGGAATCGGTCATGGCGATCAGGTCGATGTATTTGGTGTCCTTCTCGCCGAGAAAATACAGGCCGCGCTCCTGCACCCAGTTGGCCCACGATGCCGGGCCGATTTTATTGGGGAAGTTGAAGACGGGGTCGTCGGGGACCAGCACCTTCACTGGTGCGGTCTCGTCCGACACGCGCTCGCCGCTGACCTTGGCGGGGTATGGCCCGTACTCGGCCTGATTGAATTCCATCTTGTTGTACTGGACGATGACGGTACCGCCGCGGGTGGCGAACTCCAGCAGGCGGTGATTGTAGGCGCGCAGGTCCGCGCGGCGCTCATAGGCGCGCACGCCGGTGACGATGGTGTCGTAGTGCGACAAATCTCCCCAGGCCAGCTCGTCGGAATCGATGAAGGCCAGTTTGGCGCCGAGCTGCTCGATGGCCGGCGGCACCTGATCGCCGACGCCGTCGATGTAGCCGACGCTCAGATTGGGAACGGTTTTGACGTCGATCACCTTCAGGGTCGCCTCGGCGGGTTTGATCACCTGCCGCCGCGCCACGTGGGGATATTCGATGGCCTGCACGCCTTCGGAAAAGATCCGCGAGCCGGTGGCGGGCGAGCTGACCTGGGCGCGCAAGGTATACTCCCCGGCCTTGGCCTGCGCCGGAGCGGTGATCTCGAAGCGCGCCGATAGCGACTCGTCTTCGTGGGCGAAGTTGAGCGGCACGCTCGCCGGCGCGGCTTTCCATCCCGGCGGGAGCTGCAAAGTCACGGTGGCCTGCGCGCCGGACTTCCGGGCGTTGGTCACGGAAACGTGGACCTCGCGTGTCACCGCTTTCGCGGCGATGGGAATGACGGCCAGCGGCGGCGTGATCCGCACCGAAAACGCGGGCTCGACGTTCAGCTCCATACGCTTGTCGCCGTTGTAAATATCGCGCACGTAACGGAACTCGACGGGGCGATCGCGGGCGATCTCCACGCCGCCGGCCTTGACGTGGAAGGTCACCCGGAATGGCGAGGGCCGGAAGGGAGCGCCGAACTCCACATCCGGATCGAAGACGTTGATGGCCGGATTGGCCGGATGCTTCCAATAATCGTCGTGGAAATAGGGTGTGGTGAGGCGCGCGTCCCTGGGCACCCGTGCCTCCGAGGTGCAGTTGAAGACGCCGTCCTTCTTGATCGAAGCGGCCTTGCAGGGGGCGGCGCCGTCGAAGCCGGAGATTTCCACGCTCTCGATGGAAACTTCCGAGGCGCCGCGGTTCACCGCCAGGATGGTCAGCTTGACGGGCTGTTCGGCGACGACCAGCCCGTCGTCGGCGACGGCGTCAAAGGCGAGCCCGTGGGCGGCGATCACGGCGTCTTCCCAATCGCGCTCCTTGTTTTTCAGGCGAAAATCGATCTCATAACGCGCCTGATCGCTCAAGCCGAGCGAGCCGAGGCGGGCGCGCAGGGCCCGCAGGGCGGTCAGCCCCGTCTCGACCGGCTCCGCCACCTGGGCGTCGTTGCCCGACTCAAAGGCGCGCTGGGCCTGCTGGGCGTCGGCGGTGATGGCCGCCAGCGCGCTCACCAGCTCCGCGGGGGGATGGGGGCCGGCGAAGTCCGCGATTGCCGCCAGCCGGGTATCGATGCCGTCAAACAGCGATGTCTCATCCTTATCCTTTTGCGAGGGGATGGTGGTTTCCATCAGTTGATAAGCGGCGCCGAATCCGCCGCCGCGTCCGTTCGTTCCGGGAAGGGGCGGCAGCCCAGTCATGCCCTGGCACTTATGACTGCTGCGCGCGTCGTTGCCGATCTCGGCGTAGGTCCGGCCGAGCAGCGGATCGAAGGCGGTGGTTGCAGGACGCGCCAGCTTCGTTCCGGGCGGAGGTCCGGCGGGCTGCTGGCCGCGGCCGCCGCGACCGCCGCCCATGAACACGGTGAAATAAAGCTTCTTTGGCTGCCATGGCCGCAGGCCCTGGTGAATCTGCTCCGGATATTTGGTTGGATCGCCGGCGGCCTGGTAGGCCTCGCGGGTCAGAATGGTGGTGGCCTCGTGGGCGCGGTCGCCGCCGCGGCCCTGGATGTTCATGGTCAAGACGACGTCGGGGCGAAAGGTGCGGATGAGGCGGACGAAATCGCCGACGATCTGCTCGCGTCCCCATTTATTGATGACTTCCTGAGGATCGAAGGAGTAGCCATAGTCGATAGCGCGCGTGAAGTACTGTTCGGCCCCGTCCAGCCGGTGTGCCGCCAGCAGCTCCGAGGTTCGCAGCACCGCGATATCCTGAAACAGTTCCGGTCCGATCTCGTTCTGGCCGCCGTCGCCGCGCGTGGTCTGAACGTCGATGGAGCGCAAGCCCATGCCGCGGGTGAACAGCGCGAACAGCGCGTTGTGCTCGTCGTCGGGATGCGCCGCGGTCTGCATGAACGTGCCTGAAACCGCCAGCTTGCGCAGCGCCAGACCGAGCGCGGCATGTCCCTGCTCGGCGGAGACCAGCGGGAAATCCATGCGGTTCTGCGCGAATAACGCCATCGAAAGGCCGAACAGCCACACACGTCTCATTGGGGTCTCCTGTCGAGCGTACTTCCAAGAGTTTATCGTAACAGCGCTTGCCATTATGTCCCGAAAGCGCCGCAGCGGATTGACTTCGATGCGGCGGTATGGTCCAATCGGCGCAATGATGAAAGCGGCGATTTTCGCGGCGTGCGCGTTCGCCGCCTCCGGCGTTGTTGCCGCGGCGGACAATGCGCTCACGGCCCGGGAAAGATCGGAGGGCTGGATTCTTCTGTTCGACGGCAAAACGCTGGACGGCTGGGATTCGTCGAATCCGGCGCCGCCAAGCGCCGCGAGCCGGGGCAAGCAGGCGAAAAAAGCGCCGCAGCCGGGCGCAGCTCCGGCCGTGGGATCGAATCCGCGCGCCTGTTCCGAATCGGTTGAAGTCCCGCCCGGCGCTTCGCATTGGGAAGTTCGAGATGGAGTGCTGGCGCCCTGCGGCGATCCGGCGGGTTATCTCTCGACCAAGACAGAATACAGGAATTTTGTTCTACAGGTCGATTTCCGGACCGGCGGGGATACCAACAGCGGAATCTTCATCCGGTCGCCGGAAGGAATTCAAGGCTACGAGGTGCAGATCTGGAGATCGCAGCCGGCGGGATACAATACCGGCTCGATTGTCGGCACGGCCAAAACCGGCCGCGACTATCATTTCATCGCGGACGCCTGGAATCATTACGAGATCACCGCCGACGGCGACCATCTCATTGTCGTGCTGAATGGAGCCAAGACGGTGGACACGCATGATGCGCGGTTTGCCGACGGCCATATTCGGCTTCAGTATCAGAAGTATCCCATCGAGTTCAAAAACATCAAATTGAAGCTGCTGAAGTAGCCCGGAAATGGATCGCTATTTCGCGAGAATGCGGAATTCGTCGAGCTGGATTTGATCGCGGCCGGGGATGTGGAAGCCGAACTGTCCGGCCGCGGGGCCGCCGTCGGGCTGGAAATTATCGAGCTGGATCCATTGCCCCGCGCGCAGAACGCCGGTGGCGATCCCTTTGCCGTACAGGTCGACGCCGAACGTATTGGGGCCGTCCCGCTTGAGGCCGTGCGCGATCTTGAAGGGTTTGGAGTGTTTGCCGTCGATGACTTCGGTGCGCGTGAGATTGGTTTCATCGATCTGGAACAGATAGTAGTTCTTGGGATCGCGATAGCCGAGCACCCATTCGATGCGCTTGCCGCGGCGCAGGCGGATGGTGAACTGGATATTTCCGGTGGAGAGCTCGACCGGCGCGAGCACGAAGTCGCCGCCCTGATGAACCAGCCCGCCATTTTCCCGCGTCCAGCCGCGGACTTTCATCCAGTCGTCCAGTTGGAACAGCGGGGCCTGCGGCTGCACGGCCGGCGAAGGCTTGGGCGGCGCTTTCTCCTCGAATCTTTCAGCTCGATTGCATTGCCGATTTCCGCGTTAATTGCCGATTTCCACGCTATAAGTGACGTGTACCCGGGGCGGTCGAACCCGCTCCAGCTTGGCATGTACACTTTCCCGCGCCATCAACCACCTCCCGTCAGACTCATTCGAATGGCTAAGTATCTTACACAACGCCAAGCATGCCAAGCGAATCCTGCGGCGATGAGGCGGTTGCGGGCGCCCGGGCCGGGCGGGCCTAGCAGCGCGTGCCTCCATCGGTTAGTCTGAAGGAGAAGCGGCATGCAGGATTTTAGCGTGGTGCGCAACAGCCGGCTGGCGTTGGCGGTCGGATTCGGCAGCGTGCTGGCGATCATGGCGCTGGCCGGCATCGACGCGCTCCGCGTGCTGCACAATTTCTATTCGAGCGACGACCGGATCCGCACGCAGTTCCTGTTTCAAAACCGCGTCCTCAATGAGATCCGCTCCGACGTCTACGTTTCCGGCACCTACGTCCGCGATTATCTGCTGGAGCCGGAAACTTCGCGGGCCGAAGACTACCGCGCCAGCCTCGAACACGTCCGCCGGCAGATGGAAGCGGCGCTAGAATCCTACGCCCGGCAACTGGCGCCCGGCGAAACTCAGCACTATACCGCGCTGCGCGCCGAACTGGCGGATTACTGGCGGACGCTGGCGCCGGTTTTCCGCTGGAGTCCGGAGGAGCGGCAGCGGCTCGGATACCTTTTCCTGCGCGACGAGGTGTTCCCGCGGCGGCAGAATATGCTCGAAATGGCGGATCGAATCGCGGCCATGAACGAGCAGCAGTTGACGGCGGGAAACGCGGAAGTGGTGGGGCTGTTGAAGAAATTTCAGGCGCGGCTGGCGGTCACGCTGCTGGCGGCGCTGGGGTTCGGATTGGGAATGACGGCGTTTAGCATCCGCCGCATTCTTCGCCTGGAAACGCAGGCGCACGAGCGCTACCAGGAAGCCATGCAGGCGCGCGGCGAATTAAAGGAGCTCTCCGCCCGGCTGGTGCAGGCGCAGGAGAGCGAGCGGCGCGCGCTGTCGCGCGAGCTGCACGACGAAGTCGGTCAATCGTTGTCGGCGGTGTTGATCGAGTTGCGGAATCTATCCTCGGGATTGGGCGTCCGTTCCCCGGAGCACACCCGCGCGCAGGTGGAGAGCATCAAGGGTTTAGTCGAAAACACCATCCGCGTGGTGCGCAACATGGCCCTGCTGCTGCGGCCGTCGATGCTGGATGATCTGGGCCTGGTCCCGGCGCTCAAATGGCAGGCGCGCGAGGTGTCAAGCGCACTTCGATGGACGTCAGCGTCGCCGCGGAGTTGCAGGGCGACGACCTGCCCGACGAATATAAAACCTGCATTTATCGCGTGGTGCAGGAGGCGCTGCACAACACCTGCTCGCACGCCAAGGCTTCCAGCGTCCGCATCCGCGTCGAACAGGACCGCGACCGGTTGATCTTGTCCATCCAGGACGACGGCCAGGGCTTCGATGCGCGGCAGGTTCGGGGCCTGGGGCTGCTGGGCATTCAGGAGCGCGTGACGCGGCTAGGCGGATCGTGCCGGGTCCATTCCGAGCCGGGCGCGGGAACGGTTCTGGTGGTCGAACTGCCGCTTGAACAAAAACCAGAGGAGGCGCGTGAAGCCCATACGCATTCTGCTCGCCGATGATCATAATGTGATGCGGCGCGGGTTGCGGCTGCTGCTCGAAAGCCAGCCGGAGTTCACCGTGGTCGCCGAAGCCGCCGACGGGCGCCAGGCGCTCGAGCAGGCCCAGGCGACCGATCCCGACGTGGTCGTTCTCGATATCGCCATGCCCAATCTGAGCGGGATCGAAGCGGCGCAGCAGATGATCGCCGCGCGTCCGGGAATCGCCGTAGTCATTCTGAGCATGCACTCCGATGAGGGCTACGTGCTGCGCGCGCTCAAAGCCGGAGCGAAGGGTTATCTGCTGAAGGATTCGGCCGAGGGGGATCTGATCGATGCGATCAAGGCGGTGCGGCAGGGCAAAACGTTTTTCAGCCCGGAGATCAGCCGCATGCTGGTGGAGGATTACGTTCGCGAGATCCGCACCCGCGGCGTCGAAGACAGCTATGAGCTTCTCACCGCGCGTGAGCGCGAGATCCTGCAGCTGATCGCCGAGGGCAAGTCGAACAAAGACGTCGCCGCCCGGCTGAACCTGAGTCTGTACACGGTGGAGACGCATCGCCGGAATCTTCAGGACAAGCTGAATCTGCACAGCCTGGCGGAGTTGATCCTGTACGCGGTGCGCAAGCGCGTCATCTCCTGACCGCGCGGCGCCGTGGAAAGAGCCTGGAGTTTCGCGGCCGCTGTGCTCTAATGGTTAGAGATCCGCTGAAACCGGAGAATTCAGGAGTTACGTCTCAGACTTTATGCGGTTGGTCCTGTGCTTATTGTGCCCGTGCGTGGTGGCGTTGGGCGCCGCCGCCGGCTCCGCGCCGCGCCTTCCGGCGGCGCTGAAGAACGCGTTGCCGGTCCGGTTTGAACCGGAGTCCAACGGGCGGTGGCGGGCGCGCGGGCTCGGCTATTCGTTCCTGTTCACGTCCGGTGGCGCGCGGATGCGCCTGGGGGAGAGGGACATCACCCTGACGTTTTTAGGCGCTTCCGGTTCGGCGCGTTTTGAAGGGATGGAGCGGTTCCCGGCGCCGTCCAATTATTTTTTCGGCAATACGTTTAAGTCCGTTCCGGCCTACGGCAAGCTGCGGCGGAGCGGGATCTATCCCGGAATCGATCTGATTTATTACGGCCGCGGTTCGGAGATGGAATACGATTTCGAAATCGCTCCCGGCGCCGACGCCTCGCGCATCCGGATGCGGTTTGGCGGCTGCGACGCGGTGAAGTTGAATGACGCGGGCGATGCCGTTCTGGCCCTCGGAGACGGCCACGTGGTGCAGCGGGCGCCGGTGGTTTACCAGCGCCGCCCCTCGGGCGAAATCGTGAAGATCGATGCGCGCTACCGCCTGGCGGGCGACGGGACGCTGCGCGTGGAGTTGGGAAGCTACGACCGGGCGGCCAAACTGGTGATCGATCCGGTGATCACCTATGACAGCTACCTGACCGGAAGCTCGACGGATTGGGTGGTTTCGGTCGCCTACGATCCGCAGGGGACCATCGATCTGGCGGGAAACACCTGGTCCACCGATTTTCCGTCCACCGGCGACGCGTTTCAGGGATCGAACGGAGGCAACCAGGACATCTGGGTGATGAAGCTGTCGTCGCAGGGCGGCATCGTGTATTGCACCTACCTGGGCGGCGCGGTGAACGATACGGTGAAGCAGATGGTGGTGGACGCCAACGGCGTGATGTATCTGACCGGCGTGACCGCATCGGGAAATTTTCCGACGACGGGCACCGCGCTTCAGCCGGTGACGCCGGCCGCGGGCATGTCGCACGCCTTCATGACCATTCTTGATTCCTCGCAGGGCGGGGGCCAGCCGGATCTGGTCTATTCGACCTATTTGGGCGGATCGGATACGGATGAAGGGGACGGGATCGCCATCGCCAACGGTTTTGTTTATGTCACCGGCTGGACCACTTCGCCCGATTTTCCGGTGGCGGGCGCCTATCAGGCGGCGATCGGCGGCGGATGCTACGTCAGCGGAGGCACCACCTACAATGCCGCCGGCAGCACCACCGACAACTGCTGGAACGCGTTTGCGGTGAAGCTCGATCCGACACAGCCGGGCGTTCCGTCGGAAATTTACGGGACTTTTCTGGGCGGCTCGACGCAGGACATGGGGCGATCGATCGCCGTCGACGCGCAGGGCAAGATTTACGTGGCGGGCGTGACCTACTCGCCCGATTTTCCGGTGGCCGGAAACGCGGTGCAGCCGGTGTACGCCGGCGAGGGCGATGTTTTTGTGTCGGTGCTCGATCCGGGGGCGGGCACGCTCGATTACTCAACGTTTTTGGGCGGCCTCGGCGCGGATGAGGCCAAGAAAATCCTGCTCGATCCGGCGGGGCGGATGGCGATCACGGGCTATACGCTGTCGCCCGATTTCCAGATCACGCAGGGAGCTTATCAGACCACATTCGGCGGAAACGGCAACGCTTTCCTGACGATTTTGGACGCAAAAAGCGGCCTGATCTACTCGACGTTTTTCGGCGGCAGCGGCGGCGAAGTCGCCTATGACCTGCATCGCGATAGCGCGGGACGTTATTACCTGTCGGGCTACACCATGTCGGCCAATTTTCCGGTGACGCAGAACGCGCTGAACCCGGCGTCGGCGGGCGGTGCGGTGGATGGATTCATCGCGGTGCTCGATCCCTCCCAGCCGCCGTTCAGCTCCAAGGCGCTGGTTTATTCGAGCTATGTGACCAGCGCCGGCTACACGGTCGCCTACGGGCTCGATGTCGATCCGGCGGGCGCCATCTACATCGGCGGGGTAACCACCAGCAATGTATTCCCCAGCGGGTACGCGCAGAACGCCTACGCGCTGAAGCAGAGCGGATTCGTGCTGGTGTTCACGCTGCCCTGAGATTTGCAGCGCCCGCAGCGCCGTACGCTACCATTTTCTTTATGCCATTTTCACTGAAAGGAAAGGCCGCCCTGGTCACCGGATCGGGGCGGGGAATCGGGCGGGCCATCGCTTTGCAGCTTGCGCAGGCGGGAGCTTCGGTCATGCTCAACGATATCGATCGCGAGCCGCTGCTTGAGACCGGCTCGCTGATCGATCAGGCGGGCGGGGTGGCCAAGGCGCTGCCCGGCGATTTGACGCAGCCGGATTTTCCGCAAAAGCTGGTGGATTTCACCGTGAACGGTTTCGGCTCGATCGACATTATTGTCAACAACGCCGGATACACCTGGGACAACGTCATCCAGAAAATGAGCGACGAGCAGTTTCAGGCGATGCTCGATATCCACCTGGTGGCGCCGTTCCGGATCCTGCGTGCAGCGGCGGGATTTATTCGCGAGGCGGCCAAGCGGGAAATCGCCGAAGGACGCCGGGTGATGCGCAAGGTGGTGAATATCACGTCGGTTTCGGGCGTCGACGGGATCGCCGGGCAGGCCGGCTACGGAGCCGGCAAGGCCGGCATCAACGGATTGACCAAGGTGTTGGCGAAGGAGTGGGGCCGCTATAACGTCAACGTCAATTCGGTAGGCTTCGGGCTGATCGAGACCAGACTGGTGCAGCCTTTGGACGCCGGCGGCACAATCGAGATGAAAGGCAGGCAGATCCGGATCGGGGTGCAGCCGGCGATGCGGGAGGCGGCCAAAACGATGTGCCCGCTGGGACGGCTGGGAACCGTGGAGGAGGCCGCCGGAGCGGTTCTCTTTTTCTGTTCGCCGCTTTCGGATTATGTGAGCGGCGAGATCCTGATTGTCAGCGGCGGGGCGAGATCGTAAGCCGGGGCCGGAGGATTGGTGCGGATGAGAGGACTTGAACCTCCACTCCCTTGCGAGAACTAGAACCTGAATCTAGCGCGTCTGCCAGTTCCGCCACATCCGCACGATCTCGGGTTGACACTTTTATTTTCGTAGATCCGGCGCTTGCAGTCAAATTCCCCCGGTCTGCGACCGCAACTTCAGAATCAGCCGCATCACCAGATCTTCGATTTGCGCCGCAACGGCGCGGTAGGTCTGTTCGGGCTGGCCCACCGGGTCGGCGACCGGCCAGTCGATCACCCGACCGGGAGGCGCCGGCAGCTTGCGGCCGCTCATGTTGACCACCAGATCGAACGGCTCGCGCGCCACCGTCTCCAGACTTTTGGGAAACTGCCCGTCCAGGCGCAGGTTTTTCTCGGCGAGCACGGCCCGGGTGTGGGGCATGATGACCGGCGCCGGGGCCAGGCCGGCGCTGTGCGCTTCCATCACGTCCGCGCCATAGGCTCGCGCGAACGCTTCCGCCATCTGGCTGCGGCAGGAATTTCCGACGCACACAAACAGCACCCGCTGGCGCGCCCGCCGCGCCGTGTCCGGCCGCGGAGCAGCGCCCCGGCCGCCGAGCTTCGCCCGCCCGCCCCTTACGCCGCCGCCGTTTGACTCTGCTTGTACCACGCGAGCGTCCTCTGCAAACCTTCTTCCAGAGTAAAGCGCGGCGCATGGCCGAGCTCGGCTGCCGCCGCCGTGGTGTCGGCCATGGAATGGCGGACGTCGCCGGCCCGCGGCGGACCGTACTTGGCCGGCAGAGTGACCTGTTCCATCTTTTGCAGCAGATCCCAGACGAAATTCAGCGTGTAGCGCGCGCCATTGCCGGCATTGTACATCTTGCCGGCCGCGCCCGGCGCTCGCGCTGCCTTGGTGCAGAGTTCCGCCACGTCTTCGACGAAGGTGAAGTCGCGCGACTGCTCTCCGTCGCCGAAGATGGTCGGCGGGGTACGCGCGATCAGGTGCTTCATGAACAGCGACAGCACGCCGGAATAGGGGCTCGATGGATCCTGGCGCGGGCCGTAGACGTTGAAAAATCGCAGCGCCACGGTCTCCAGTCCGAAGCAGGAGTGAAAGACCGCGGCATAGTATTCCCCCACCAGCTTCTGCACCGCGTACGGCGATTTGGGACGGGGCAGCATGGTCTCCACCTTGGGCAGCGTCTCGCTATCGCCGTAGCCCGACGACGACGCGGCGTAAACCACCCTGCGCACGCGCGCCTCCGCCGCGGCGCGTAGCACGTTAAACGTCCCGTCGATGTTCACTTCGTGCGACGGCACCGGATCGTCGATCGAGCGGGGCACGGAGGGAATCGCCGCCAGGTGGTAAACCACGTCGGCTCCCCGCACCAGGCCGGCGAGGGCCGCCGCGTCGCGAATATCGGCGTGGTGAAATTCGATGCGGTCTCGCACCTCGGCCAGGTTGCGCTCATGTCCGGTGAGCAGATTATCGATGACGGCCACTGTATCGCCGTCCTCAAGCAGTCTGCGGACCAGCGCCGAACCGATAAAGCCCGCGCCTCCAGTTACGACGACTCTCTTCATTCTGTTTTCAGTTTCTCACGGCTTGCGCGCCACCACGACCAGGGACAAGCCGCGCCAGGGCAGCAGGCCGTCGATGCGGCGCCAGATCCAAACCGTTTTATCGAACAGCTTCAGCGCGGGCTTCGAGATTTTCTTCCGGCGCAGCAGCTTTCCGTAGATCCACCAGGAGAGCGCGCCCACTTTGTTGAGCTGATGCACCCCCTCCACCCGCAGCCCGGCTTGGGCGGCCAGCGCTTCGATGTCCCGCCGGGAAAATCGCCGGAGGTGCCCCATGGCGCGGTCGAGCGATCCGTACAGACCCGGTCCCTGAGGCACCAGGATGATGATATTCCCTCCGGGCCGGACGCAGCCAGCTAACGACTCCAGGACCGTCTTGGGCGCCGCGGCCAGTTCGAGCACATTGACGCACAGTGCAGTGTCGAACTGATTCCGCCAGCGCGTGTAATCGGCCGGATCCTCCGGATCCAGCGGGAAGACCGCGACGTTGGGGGTGCGCAGAAACCGGTTGCGCAGCGCGTGGAGGTACAGCGGATCCTTTTCCGCCGCCACGTAGCTGAGCTTGCGGGCCATCAGGCGGCCGGTCAGATTCCCCAGCCCCGCGCCAATCTCCAGAACCGAATCGCCCAGCCTCGGGCGCAGCAGGCGCGTGATCCAGCTCAGATACTGCGGCGTGCCTGTCAGGCTGTTGAGCAGGCCGCGGCCGTAGCTGGGAACATACAGATCATCCACCAGCCAGAAATAAAGAATGACGCCCAGCGCCTTGAGCCCGTCCTTCCAGCCGATCTTTTTTCCTTCTTCATAGGTCCGGCCGTGATAGCTGATGGGAACTTCGTAGACGCGCAGCTTGCGCTTGGAGGTCTTCATGGTGATTTCCGGCTCGAATCCAAAGCGGTTCGACCGGATCGGGATGCTCTTCAGCAAATCCGTGCGGAAAGCCTTGTAGCACGTCTCCATGTCGGTGACGTTCAGGTTGCTGAACATATTCGAGATCAGCGTGAGTCCCTTGTTGATCATCGAATGCCAGAAGGGCAGCACGCGCGTCTGCTCGCCCGCCAGATACCGCGATCCGAACACCGCGTCGGCGCGGCCGTCGAGCAGCGGTCGCAGCAGCTTGCAGTACTCTGACGGATCGTATTCGAGATCGGCGTCCTGCACCAGGCAAAAATCGCCGGACGCTTTTTCAATCGCGGTGCGCACCGCCGCGCCCTTGCCCCGATTGACCGGATGCCGGAACAGGCGGATGCGCGGCTCGGTTTCCGCCAGCCGTTTGAGAATCTCGGAGGTGCCGTCGGTTGAGCAGTCGTCGACGATCACCAGTTCCCGGTCCATGTTCTCCGGCAGGGCGGCCGAAAGCACCAGCGCCAGGCTTTTTTCCACCACGGTCCGCTCGTTGTACACCGGAATCAGGATGGATAACAGCATTGAATTCCTCAGTATAATTGGGAATGGCCTCTCAATCGCAAATGACGCAATCTGTTGTGCTCCAGACCAATGTACCGGGCCTGAAACTGCGCGGCCGCGGCAAAGTTCGAGACATTTATGAAGACGGCGACCGCCTGTTGATCGTCGCTACGGACCGCATCTCGGCGTTCGACTATATTTTGGCCAGCGGCATCCCCGATAAAGGCCGCCTGCTGACCCAAATGACGCTGTTCTGGCTCGATTTCCTGCGCGACGTGGTGCCGAATCATTTTTTGTCCAGCGATGTTCCGGCCGGCCTGGAAGGCCGCGCGATGTGGGTGAAGCGCTGCGAGATGATCGAGCTGGAGTGCGTAGCGCGCGGTTTTATCTCCGGATCGGGATGGAAGGATTACCAGCGCACCGGCGCCATCTGCGGCATCCCGCTGCCCGCCGGGCTGAAGGAAAGCGAGCAGCTCCCGGAACCGATCTTTACTCCGGCGACCAAGGCCCAGACCGGCCACGATGAAAACATCTCGTTTGAGGACGCCGCGAAGCTGGTCGGCGCCGATCTCGCCGCTCAACTGCGCGATCTGACGCTGGCGATCTATAAAAAAGCCGCGGATTACGCCCGCACCCGCGGAATTATCATCGCCGATACCAAGTTCGAGTTCGGAATTTACGACGGCAAAATCACTCTGGCCGATGAGGTCCTGACGCCGGGCTCCTCGCGCTTCTGGCCGCTTTCCTCCTATCAGCCCGGCCGCCCGCAGCCTTCCTACGATAAGCAGTACGTGCGGGATTATCTGGAATCGATTCATTGGAACAAGCAGCCGCCGGCGCCGGCCCTGCCCGACGAGGTCGCCCTTCGAACGAGCGAAAAATACAAGGAAGCGTACCGCGAGCTGACGGGCAAAAGTTTGTGAACCTGCTGGATATTCTGCTGGCGATCATCATCCTCTGCTCGGTGGCCGCCGGATTCCTGGCCGGATTCGCGCGCGTGGGCATCGGCCTGCTGGCCGCCGCGAGCGGCATCCTGTTCGGCTTCTGGTTCTACGGCATTCCCGGCGAATGGTTTCACCAGCACATCCAATCCGGCACCCTCGCCAATTTGCTGGGCTTTTTCACCGTATTTTTGGCCTTTCTCTTCGCCGGCGCGCTGCTCGGCAAGCTGTTTTCGAAGCTTTTCAAATGGACCGGCCTCTCCTGGCTGGACCGTTTGCTGGGAGGCGCTTTCGGGCTGGCGCGCGGCGGATTGATCGCCATCGCGTTTGTGGCCGTGCTGCTGGCATTCACCCCGCGGCCGGTGCCAAGCTGGATGGCGGATTCGCGCCTGCTGCCGTACGCGATGGAAGCCTCCAATATCTGCGCCGCGCTGGCGCCCAACAAACTGAAGAACGATTTCCGCGAAAGCATACGCGATATTCAGAAGATGTGGGATGAGCAGTTGAAGCGAAAAAGGCGCAAGTCCGATTTAAAGGAGTTGGAAAGCTGACTTGCCCGGCCGCCTGCTTATCTTCGATCTGGACGGCACGCTGATCGATTCCAAACGCGACCTGGCCGATTCGGTGAATGCCACCCGCGCCTGGGCCGGGCTGTCCCCGCTGCCGGAGGAGACCGTTTCCTCCTACGTCGGCAACGGCGCGCCGATGCTCATGCGCCGCGCCTTCCCCGGCGCCAGCGAAGCCGATCTGGCGCGCTATCTCGCCTATTTCCTCGATTATTACCGCCAGCACATGCTCGATTCCACGGTTTTATATCCCGGGGTGCGGGAAGCGCTGGACCGTTTGCACGCCGCCGGGATTCCGCTGGCCGTGCTCACCAACAAGCCGGTGCGCTTCAGCGAGCGGCTGATCGAGGGCCTGGGATTGGCGCCGCACTTTTTCCGCATCTACGGCGGAAACAGCTTCGAAGAAAAGAAGCCGCACCCGGCCGGGATCCACCTGCTGGTGAAGGAAGCCGGCGCGGACCGCGACAGAACTTACATGGTCGGCGACAGCGCGGTGGACGTCCAGACCGCGCGCAACGCCGGCGTCCGCGCCTGCGGCGTGAGCTGGGGATTCCGGCCGGAAACCTTCCGGGAAGCGCCGCCCGATCTGATCATCGACGATCTGCGGACGCTGGCCGAAAAGGTGCTCAGCGAGCCGGAACGCTAACTCAACGTTTCGTTGGCGATCTTCTCCGCCTGTTCCTTGCGGAAGGCGTGCAGCTTTTGCCGCAGCTCCGGCCGCTGGTTGGCCAGGATCGCGACGGCCAGCAGCGCCGCGTTGGTCGCGCCCGGCTTGCCGATGGCCAGCGTGCCTACCGGAATTCCGCCCGGCATCTGCACCGTGGACAGCAGCGAATCCAGACCTTTGAGCGAAGCGCTCTCCATGGGAACGCCGAGCACCGGCAGCGTCGTGTGCGCCGCGATCACGCCGGCCAGGTGCGCCGCGCCGCCCGCCGCCGCGATCACCACTTCCAGGCCGCGCCGTTCGGCCGCCGCCGCGTATTCCGCCGTCAAAGCGGGCGAGCGGTGCGCCGATAAAACCCGCGCTTCATGCGGCACGCCGAAGCGGGCCAGCGTCTCCGTGGCCGCGCGCATCGTTTCCCAATCCGACTTCGATCCCATGATTACCGCGACAAGTGGTTTGTCCATTTATTGACCCTGAGCCAGAGTAAATCCGGCCTTTCCGTCGTAATTCCGCAGATTTTCCGTCATCGCGATCTCCAGGCCCAGCTTCACCACCCGGCCCAGCAGCGCGACGATCTCTTCCGGCGTCGTTCCCGGCCCGATGAACCGGCAGCGGAAACTGTCCGTGCAGAAGGTTTCCGGGGAACCGTCGGGCCACACCTTCACGCCGCGGTTGGCGATCATTTCCAGAGCCAGGCCGCCGCCGCCGGCCTGGGAGATCCGTGCCGCCAGCTCCGCCGCGTTTTTCGACGGCCACTCCACGTACACATCCACGCCAACCAGATCCTTTTTGGGCGCCGGCCGCGGCGGGCGCCTCACCGCCGCGGGCGCCGGCTTGGGCGAATAATGCACCGCCTTCAGCTTTTCCGGCATCTTTCCCAGGCGCGCGATCACCGCTTCGGCGAATTCCTTGGTGCCGGCCTTTTGTTTGCTTTGTCCTTCGACGTAAATATCGTAGGTGTGGATGCCGTCCTCGATCGTGCGCAGCCACGCGTTCTGGACTCGTTCGGCGACGTCGGTCTGCCCGATGTGGACCAGCATCAGCACGGCTCCTTGCAGCAGTCCGGAGGGATTCGCCATATTTTGCCCGGCCCGGCGCGGCGCGGAGCCGTGAATGGCCTCAAACATCGCCGCGTGATCGCCGATATTGGACGATCCCGCCAGCCCCACCGACCCGGCGATCTGCGCCGCCACGTCCGACAGCACGTCGCCGTATAGATTCGGCATCACCACCACGTCGAAAGCCTCCGGCGTATCGGCCAGCTTGGCCGCGCCGATATCGACGATCCAGTGTTCTTTTTCAATTTCCGGGTATTCCGGGCCGATTTCATCGAAAATCTTGTGGAACAACCCGTCCGTCATCTTCAGGATGTTGTCCTTGGTGAAGCAGGTCACCTTTTTGCGGTTGTACTGGCGCGCGTACTCGAAGGCGTAGCGGACGATCTTTTCCGATCCCGGCCGCGTGATCACCTTCAGCGCCTGCATCTCTTCCGGCGTCGTCTGATATTCGATGCCGGCGTACAGATCCTCTTCGTTCTCGCGGACGATCACCACGTCCATGTTCGGATGCTTGGTGCGCACGAAGGGATGATAGGAGACGCACGGCCGGATATTGGCGTAAAGCCCCAGCATCTTGCGGGTGGTCACGTTGAGGCTCTTATATCCGCCGCCCTGCGGCGTGGTGATGGGAGCTTTGAGGAAAACTTTGGTGCGGCGCAGCGAATCCCAGGAGCTGGCCGCGATGCCGGAGGTGTTTCCGCTCAGATAAACCTTTTCGCCGACGTCGATCGTTTCGATCTCCAGCCGCGCGCCGGCCTCCTTGAGAATATGCAGGGTCGCGGCCATAATCTCGGGGCCGATGCCGTCGCCGTAGGCCACGGTGATGGGCGTGGATGTTGCCGATGTGGGAGTTGCCATGAATTTTGCTTGAATCCTCTACGATATCACGCTCTCCGGCGTCCCTCGCACTTGACATTCCCGCGCGCCGGGTCCTCCCGCTGCCGGCCTGATCTGTGAGAAACTATGTAGCCGCATGAAGATCCTTGTCTCTGTTTCGATCCTGGCGCTCTTCATCACCAGCGCCTTCAGCCAGAACCTTCCTCAAGCCAGGCCGGCCGAGGTGGGCCTTTCCTCCGAGCGCCTGGAACGCATCATGGCCCTGCTGCGGGACGATGCGGCCAAGGGAACGATACCCGGCGCGGTGCTGCTGGTGGCGCGGCACGGAAAGGTCGCCTGGTTTGAAACCGCCGGAGTGCTGAATCCGCAAACCAAAGCGCCCATGACGCGCGACGCGATTTTCCGCATCTACTCGATGAGCAAGCCGATCACGACCGTCGCCGCGATGACGCTGTTTGAAGACGGCAAAATCTCGCTGAGCGATCCCTTGCAGCGCTACATTCCGGCGTTCGCGCATATGCAGGTCGGCGTTGAAAGGGACGGCAAGCTCGAGCTGGTTCCGGCGCGCCGGCCCATCACCATACAGGACCTGATGCGCCACACTTCCGGCCTGACCTACGGCATTTTCGGCACCTCGCTGGTCAAGAAGATGTACAACGACGCCAAAGTTCTGGAGGGCGACTACACCAACGCCGAGTTCGCCGAGCGGATCGCCAAGCTGCCGCTGATCTACCAGCCGGGCACGACCTGGGAGTACAGCCACTCCACCGATATTTTGGGCCGCGTGGTCGAAGTGGCCAGCGGCATGACCCTTTACCAATATGAAAAGCAGCGCGTGCTCGATCCGCTGGGCATGAACGACACCGGTTTCTACGTCACCGAACCGGCCCGCCAGGCGCGCATCGCCGAGCCCAACGCCAACGACCGCACTATCGGAATCGGCGCGGTGATGAACGATCCGCGGGTCGCCGGCAAATGGGAGTCCGGCGGCGGCGGGATGGTCAGCACCACCATGGACTATGCGCGCTTCCTGCAAATGATGCTCAACGGCGGAACGCTGAACGGCAAACGGATCCTGGGTCCGCGGACGATCGCCTACATGACCTCGGACCAGCTCACCGACGGAATCGTTCCCGGCCCACTGTATATTCCGGGACCCGGCTACGGGTTCGGCCTCGGCTTCGCAGTGCGGCGCACCACCGGCGGCGCGATCGATAACGGCTCGCCCGGCGATTACACCTGGAACGGCGTTGGCGGCACGCACTTCTGGGTGGATCCAAAAGAAGATATGTTCGTGGTGTTCATGATCCAGTCGCCACGGCAGCGCGCGCATTATATGAGCGTGATCCGCGACATGGTTTACGCGGCCATTGAAAAATAGCCCGCGCTCTACTGAGAAGGGGTCACTGGCGCCGTTCGTCCTCCACCCTCCGCCACACCCGCATTACGCGATGGGCGAAGCGTATGGACTCCTTCACTTTTCACATTCTGGCGGGCCACACCGACATGAACACCACAAAGCGGTACGTTCACCCGAGTGATGGTGAAAGGGTTAGCTGGAGCCACCCGCCGGGATCGAACCGGCGACCTGCTGATTACGAATCAGCCGCTCTACCAACTGAGCTAGGGTGGCCCGTCTTGCTACCTCGTCGTGGCCGGTTGTTCAAACAATTTTACCATTGCGCGTCACTGAATGGCCATCGTGATGCCGTTCTGCGTGCTATAGCTGCCGATGTTCACCGTAACCGGCACGCTGGGACCCGACGGCGCAGGTGAGGGAATGGTTACGTTGATTTGCAGCAAGCCCGCCACCTCCCCGGGCGCTTCGCCGATGAAGGCGTAATTGGTCGCCGGCACGCCGCCGAACTGCACCGTCACCGGCGTCAGAGCCGGCGCGATCGCCGCGGCGGTCACCTGTCCGTCGACGCCGGGAGGAATCGTCTGCCCCTCGCCGGTGACAAACAGCACCACCGTCGATCCGCGCGCCGCAGGATTCTGCGCGGAGTTGCGCGTCAGATCCTGATTGAAGATCGCGCCCTGGCCCGTACCCGAAGCGTTGGCTGAAAATATCCCGGGCAGCGCCGGCACCACGTTCTCCGTCATCGGCGGCGAAGACTGGCCGTTCACCGTCGCCACCACCTGGACGCTCGGCATTCCCGCCACCTCATAGGGCACGATCACCGAGCTGTACTGCTGGCTCACATAAACAATCGGCGCCGGCACGCCGTTGAAAGTGAACTGCGTGTTGGCGACCTGCGTGGCGACGCTTCCGCTCGCCGTCAGCGCCGCTCCTTGCAGCGTGGCCGGACCGATTCCCGAACCGGCGATCAGCACCGCCTCCCCTGGCGCGACCGCTCCGCCGGCGTAGCTGGCCGCGTTGGAAATTCCGGCCAGGGAAACCGCTGAGGTGCTGCCGCCGAACTTCGCCAGAAACGCATCGCCCACGCCGACGCCGGCCAACTGCGAATCGCTTCCCGCGTACGCGCTTTGATACACCTTCGGCGTCACCGGAAAATTCGCGGAGTCGGTCGAGCCCGCCACCAGCACGCCGCCCTGGCCATCCACCGCCACTCCGCTCGCCCAGTCGCCCGAGGAGCCGCCTAGATACGTCGAAAACGTCAACTGGCGGTTGGCGCCGACTTCAGCCAGAAACGCGTCCCCGGTGGGGAAATAACCTTCGCTATCGCCCCCATAGCCTTGCTGCGCCTGCTGGCCCGCCGTCGGGAAGTCCTTCGACAAGGTGTGGCCGGTAAGATAGATGGTGCCCGAGGAATCCAGCGCGACTCCCAAGACCCGGTCGTCCGCCGAGCCGCCGAGATAGCTGGAGAACAACAGACTGCTGCCGGAAGGATCCAGTTCCGCGATGAATCCGTCGCCTCCGGAGACCTGCGTGTTTCCGCCGGCCCCGTGGTAGCCCGCCTGAAACGCGTTTTGCGTCGGGAAGTGCGCCGAGAGCGTGGCCCCGCCGATGTAGGCATCGCCGCGGGAATCCACCGCGATGCCGAACCCGATGTCGTCCTTTTCGCCTCCCAGATACGTCGAATAAACTTTCTGGCCGGAAGCGTTGAGCTTCACCACAAACGCGTCGCCGAAGACCGGCGCCACCGTGTAGCCGAAGATGTTCCCGCTGGGAAACAGGTTGGCGAGCACCGAATTCTGCCCACCGCTGCCGGCAAAAGAGGTCTGATAGGCGCCGCTGGTGACCGGAAACGACGCGCTGGTGGTGAACCCCGTGAAGTAGGCGTTTCCGGAGCCGTCCACCGCAATGGCCGTCGCGGCATTGTTGCCGGGACCTCCATAATAAGTGGAGTAGAGCAGCGCGGTGCCCGCCGGATTGAGTTTCGCCACGAATGCGGATCCCGCCGAAGCTCCAAACGCCGCTCCGGGCGGCGATGGCTGCGCCGCGTTGACCACCGGAAAATCGCTCGACCCCGTGGCCCCGGAGACGTAGGCGTTCCCCGACGAGTCCACGGCGATCCCGCTGCACCCGTCGGCGCTGCCGCCGCCGATCACCGTCGAATACACCAGCGCGCTGCCGGAAGCGTTCAGCTTGGTGACAAAGCAGTTCAGCGGATCGGTGATGTTTTTGGTCGACAGATTATTCGAGGCCGGAACCAGCGGATAATTGGCGCTGGCGGTCATGCCCGTCAGATACACCGCTCCGGAGGAATCCACCGCGATTCCGAATCCCACATCGCCCCCGGAGCCGCCGATGTGAGTCTCGTAAATCATCGTTTTGCCGTCGGCGCTGAGCTTGGCCACCAGCACGTTTCCGTTGGCGCTGGAAGCCGGCGTCGCAAACGTGCCCGTGCTCACCGGAAAATTCACATTGTCCGTGCCGCCGATTATGTAAGCGTTGCCGCTGGCATCGCCGGCCACCCGAACCGCGGCTTCCGCGCTGGACGTTCCGAAATAGGTCGCATAAGTCAGCACCGGATCGATGATCAGCGGGCGGCGGACGTCGTAAGCTCCGATTTCGAAGCCGGCCTTGCCGTCCTCGGGGATGCGGAAGCGGGCTTCGATTTTTTGTAGCTGGCCCTGCTCGTCCCGCTGGTATACGAAGGGAGGCTGCCAGCGCAGCTCCCGCCGGCCGGCCTCCACCACCAGGGTCCCGTCGCTGTCGATGCGCACGCGGTCGGCGCCCTCGAAGCGCATGCGGATCACCGCCGGATCGGCTCCGGGCTTTACCACGAAATCGTTTTCCAGATGGCGGCCCGCGCCGTGATAGGCCACGTCGATCCCCGGATAGACGTTATGAAACGTCACGCGCCCGAAGGTCGGAATATTCGTATACCACTTGCTGGAGTCATTCCCGATCAGATAATTCACGCGCCCGCTGTTCGGCTCCTGCGCTTCGTCCTCGGCGGCGGCGCCCGCTCCCTCCAGCACCGCTCGGACCCGGCGCGGCGCCACGCCCGCGCGTCTGGATCCGTGCAAGTCGAACACGGCCTCGGAGGAAGAAAGATAAATCGCCTGCGCGTCGCCGCTGGCCACGTAGCGGAACGCGGAGTCGGCCTGTCCGACGTTGGGCTCGAAGCGGATGCGGCCGGAGGCGCTCAGGGAAGACTGGTTTCCTCTCAGGAAGGAGCTGGAACCGCCGCTGTTGCCGAGTATGCCGCATCCCCAGGGAGAAAGGATAAGGTTCACGTAGCCGAGCAGCGACGCCGGCGGAAACTGGCGAACCCCCGGACTTTGCAAGCTGATCAGCAGCAGAACTCCCAGCCCGGACCACAGGGCGATGGTCCAGCGCCCGCCTAAATTTCGCTGCATGAAAAGGTTTCCTCCTTGGGACGTTATTGTACCTGCAACGGGAGCCGGAGCGGGAAGATCGGCGACGCGGCGCCGCCGGTTGTTGTAGAATCGGCCTTTGCGGCGAGTATGCTCCAGTTCCGATACGATCCGGCGACCAACCCGCTAAACAACAACGAGTGGTCGTTTCCGCTGTTTGAGTGCATCCACATCGCCATGTTCGCCATGTCGGTGGGGACCATCGCCATCGTCGATTTCCGCCTGCTCGGGCTGTTGTTCCGCAAACAATCTCCGGCTGAGGTGCTGAAGGCGACCTCGCTGTGGACGCTGATCGGGCTGATCGTGGTGATCACCAGCGGCATGGTGATTTTCACCACGGATCCGTTGAGCTACTACTACAACTGGTCGTTCCGCTATAAAATGATCGCGCTGGTTGCGGCGATCGTCTTCAACTACACGATTCACCGCAAGGTGGCGATGTCCAACTGCACGGCGGCGGTGAACGCGGCGGTGGGAGCGGTGTCGCTGCTGCTGTGGATCTCGATTGTGTTCGCGGGCATTTTCTACGCCTTCGTCGAGGAGCTTCCCTATGTCGGCGGTCCACCAGTTTAGCCTGGCGGTTCAGAACACCGCCTATTTCACGGCGCTGCGCGAATCGGCGCTGGCTTATCCGATTATTCTGGCGAGCCATCTGGCGACCATCGCGGTTTTCGGCGGATTGATTCTGATGACCGATCTGCGGCTGCTTGGCCTGGCGATGACCAAAATCCCCGCCTCGCAGGTGATCGCGCGCACGCGGCCGTTCAAACACGCCGGCCTGCTGATCATGGTGACGCTGGGGATTCACCTGGGCGGATCGAAACTCGCCGATTACTACGATAATCCGTACTTTTTGATGAAAATGTCGCTGCTTTTGCTGGTTTTCGTCCATGCCATGGTGTTCCGCCGCAGCGTGTACCGCAATCCGGCGGCGGTGGATGCGCCGGGCGGCCCGCCGCGCGCGGCCAAAGCTGCGGCGTGCCTGTCGCTGGCGCTGTGGATCGGGATCCTTTCCTGCGGCCGCTGGATCGCCTATTACGATCGTCCGGAGGGCCAGCAGGCGCGGGCCAATCAAATCGCGCGCCAGAGATAATCGCCCGTTTTCAGGCGAGATGGCGGCGCACTTCGATGGCGGTGAGAATGCTCGCCGCCAGAACCAGCGTGCCGGTGGCGACGTGCGCGGTCGCCAGCCACAGGAAGGCTTGGGTATCGCCGGCGTTCAGCAGCAGAAGCAAAAACACGGCGATTCCGAAACAGATCTGAACCAGAACCGCGGTCATTAAAGCGATCGCGGCGCGGCGCAGCGGCTTCGATGCGGAGAAGTTTTGCAGAAGGAT
>JAJPIT010000108.1 GCA_021324615.1 Terriglobia bacterium
ACCAGCCGTTCCGGAGAAAGATAGATCAGCCGGAAGCTGTTCCGCGACGCCTGCCGGATGATTTCGCGCTGTTCGGCGGCGTTCATCGAGCTATTCAGGAACGCCGCCGGGATTCCGGCCTGCTGCAACTGCGCGGCCTGATCCTGCATCAGCGCGATCAACGGACTGACCACCACGCAGGTCCGCTCCATCGCCACAGCGGGAAGCTGGTAGCACAGCGATTTTCCTCCTCCGGTGGGCATCACCACGGCCACATCGCGGCCGGCGAGAATTGCCCGCACGATGGCTTCCTGACGCGCGCGGAATCCGGAGTACCCCCAGTGTTTTTTGAGCAGGCCGATGAGATCCACGGCGGCGGCCAGTCAACTCACCGATTTTTTCCCGAATCTCCACAGCCCGGCCAGCACCAGCGCCGCGTCCATCAGGGCCAGCACGGCGATGATCGCGCCGGTGGAGATGTGCGGATACTGCGGCGCGAGCGTTCCCCGCAATCCCTCGCTTGCATAGACCAGCGGATTGATCAGCACGGCTTTTTGCAGAACGGGGAAGCTCGCCAGCGCTGCCCAAGGATAATAGACGCAGCCGAACATCATCATCGGCGCAAGGATGATGCTGAACATCAGTCCGATCTGGGTCTGCCCGACGCTGCATCCAAGCGTCAGCCCGCCGGCCGAGGAGAACAGCGCGACCAGCACGGCGATCAGCAGCACCAGGCCGAGATGGTCAGTCGAGATCCCCAGGCCGGAGCCAAGCAGCCAGCGCGCCGGCAGCGTCACCACGGCTCCGGAAACCAGCGCGTGCAGCGTCCCGGACAGAATTTTTTCAACCGCCAGCCACTCGATGCGGATCGGCGCAAGAAGGCGATCCTCAATTTCGCGCGTGAACTGAAACTCGGCGATCAGCGGCATCGCCACCGCCTGCACCCCGGTCATGGTCATGGAGATCGCGATGATTCCAGGGAGCAGGATTCCTTTGTAGCTGGCCGACATCATTCCGGTGCGCGTCAGCACCTGCCCGAAGACGAAGACGAACATCAGCGGCTGGAGCATGGTTTGCAGCAGGGTCGCCACCAGGTTGCGCCGCGCCACGTGCACGTCGCGGGAAAACAGCGCGAAAAACGTCTTGCCGTTCATTGCCGAAGGCTCCTTCCGGTGTGATGCAGAAACAGATTTTCCAGGCTCGGCTCGGAGATGTGGACATCGCGCAGCTCCACCGAGGATTCCGCGGCGGCCGCGACGATCTCGGAAATCAGCGATCCGCCGCGATCGGCGTAAACGTCGATGCCCTCGCCGTTCGGGCGCACTTCCGTGACGCCGGGGATCCGGCTCAGGCGCTCGATCAGGGCGGGCGGTGCGGAGCTGAAGCGAAGCTGCAACAAATAGCCTCCGGGAATCGACGCCTTCAGCTCCGCCGGCGTGCCCAGCGCGATCACTTTGCCGTGATCGACGATCGCCAGCCGATGGCACAGCGCGTCGGCCTCTTCCATGTTGTGCGTCGTAATCAGGATCGTTTTGCCGCGCGCATTATATTCGCGAATGATGGCCCACAGCAGCAGCCGCGTCTGCGGATCGAGCCCGGTCGAAGGCTCATCGAGAAACAAGACCTGCGGATCGTGCATCATGGCGCGCGCCAGCGACAGGCGCTGCATCATGCCTCCGGAAAATCCGCGGGTGAGATCGTCGGCGCGCGGCGTGAGCTGGAATCTTTCCAGCAGTTCGCTGGCGCGCTTCTGGCGCTCATGAGAAGCCATTCCGAAATAAGCTCCGTGAAACAGCAGAATCTCGCGCGCGGTCAGCGAAAAGTCCAAATTCGGCCGCTGTTGCACCACTCCGATCAGGCGCTTGGCCTGGACCTGCTGCCGCCACACGTCGAATTCGCCGATGTAGGCTTCGCCGCTCGACGGCCGCACGCGCGTGGTGAGAATCCCGACGGTGGTCGATTTGCCGGCGCCATTGGGTCCCAGCAGCCCGAAGATTTCTCCGCCAGCCACTTCGAGCGAAAGGCCGTCGAGCGCCACCACGTTCGGCGGCTTCGCTCCTTTAGGTTTTTTCCCGAAGCCGCCCGACAGCGCGGCTCCGCGCACCGCAAGCGGCGGAGGCGAGCTGTACACTTTCCGCAGATTGCGCGTGCGAATTCCAACCGCCATTTTGTTTCCTCCAACAGGTCCCCGGATTTTGGCAGGCGCCGCGGGCGCTTTCTCTTCCCGCTCCTGGATTCCGCTCGTCGTGGAGCCTTGAGTCGGCCCGTCTTGTACGTATTTTACCTTCAACTCAGTCCGGGATACGCGCTCCCGAGGAGTCGAATCGATGCACCTTATCGGGTTTGAATCGATACCATACCGTCGAATCGAACTCGAACCGCGCTCCCGCCGGGCAGCGGGCAGTGATCTGAGAAGATCCGTCGGAGACGACCACAATCGTTTCGTTGCCCATTTCCTCGGTGACATAAATTCGCCCCGGCGAGGCGCCGGCCTGAGCCGAGGCGGAGAGCTGAACATCCTCGGGCCGCACGCCCAAAATCACGCCATCGCGCTGGATCAGGTTCATCGAGGGGCTGCCGACGAACTGCGCGACGAACGTGTTCAGGGGCCGCTGATACACGTTCGCCGGCGTATCGAACTGCTGAATCTTTCCGTCGCGCATCACCGCGATGCGATGCGCCAGCGTCATGGCTTCGGCCTGATCGTGGGTGACGTAAATTGTCACAATCTTCAGTTCATGCTGCAAATGCTTCAGCTCCGCGCGCATCTCCACGCGGAGCCGCGCATCGAGATTCGACAACGGTTCATCCATCAGGAACGCCTTGGGCCTGCGAATGATCGCGCGGGCCAGCGCGGCGCGCTGCCGCTCGCCTCCGGAAAGCTGCCGCGGCAGATTCGCCAGCAGCCCGCTCAGCCCCAGCCGCGCCGCGACCTTTTTCACCTCGGCTTCGATTTCCGCCGCCGGACGCTTGCGCACGCGCAGCGGGTAGCCGATGTTCTGGGCGATGGTCATGTGCGGATAGAGCGCGTAGTTCTGGAACACCATGGCGATATCGCGCTCGCGCGGATCGCGCCGCGTGATGTCTTCCCCGCACAGCCGGATCGTGCCCTCATCCGGCGTTTCCAGCCCCGCGATCATCCGCATCAGCGTGGTGTTGCCGCATCCCGATGGCCCCAGCAAAACGACGAATTCGCCGGCGCAAGCCGAAAGAGAGACGGCGCTGACGGCTTCGCGCGCGCCGAATCGTTTGGTGATGCCGGTGATTTCGAGCACTTATCCTTTCACCGCCCCGAGCGACAATCCCCTCACCAGATACTTCTGCGCCGCGGCCGCGAAAACCAGCACCGGGATCATGGCGACGACTCCGGCGGCACTCATCGCTCCCCATTTAATCTCATATTGCGTCACCCGCGAGGCGATGCCCACCGGCAGCGTCATCGCCGCTTCGGTCTGGGTGAGAATCAGCGCGAATAAAAATTCGTTCCAGGCGACCACCAGGCAGAACACGGCTGTTGCCGCCAGTCCCGGCCTCACCAGCGGCAGCACGATCCGCAGCAGCGCTCCCGCGCGCGATTCGCCGTCGAGCATCGCCGCCTCTTCGATCTCTTTCGGCACCTCCTCGAAAAATCCGCGCATCATCCAGACGACAAACGGCAGATTGAACCCCGTGTAGACGATCGCCAGCCCGGTCAGGGAGTTCAGCAGGCGCGCCTGGCGCAGCATCAGGAACAGCGGCACGATCGTCACGATCGGCGGCAGCATTCGCGTCGAAAGAATCCAGTCTCCGATGCGGTGGTCCCATTGCCGCGGCCACTCGAAACGGGCCAGTCCGTAAGCCGCGGGAACGCCGATCGCCAGCGCCGCAAGGGTGGAAATCGCGGCCAGCAGGACCGAATTTTCGAAATACGCCGCGAACGATCCGCCCGCGAAGGCGTCTCTATAATGCTCAAGCGTCGCCGTAAACCCGATCCATTGCGGCGGATACGCGAACTGATCCACCTCGCGCTTCAGCGAAATCGTGAGCAGCCAGTAAACCGGCGCCAGCGCGATGAACACCGCGGCCACAGCCGCCAGATAAGGAACCAGCGCGGCGGCTTTGCGGGCGGCCTCATACCATCCGGCGCGCGTGCGCTTCATCGGGCCCTCATCGCCCGCAGCAAGCCTCGCGAAAAGAGCAGGGTCGCCGCAAGCAGCACGAATGACATGGCCGCCGCGTATCCGAAGTTCGAAAAGCGAAACGCGGTTCGATAAATATACAGGCTGACCGTCTCGGTGGCCGTCCCCGGACCACCCTGCGTCAAGATGAAAATCTGATCGAAGATCCGCACCAGGTCCATGGTGCGCAGCAGCAGCGCGAGGACGATGGTCGGCTTCAGCAGGGGAAGCGTGACGTCGCGGAAAATGCGCCACGCGCCCGCGCCGTCCACGCGCGCCGCTTCCAGCGGCTCCGGCGGAATCGCCTGCAAGCCCGCCGAGAGCAGCAGAAACAGAAACGGCGTCCACTCCCAGACATCCACCAGAATCACCGACGCCAGAGCCGAAGACTCGCCGCTGGTCCAGGTCAAATCCGCCGTGTGAAAGCCCAGCCGCCGCAGGGTTCCATTCAACACTCCGAACTGCGGGTTATAGATCAATCGCCAGGCGACCGCCGCCACCACCGGCGGCAGCAGCATCGGGATCAGAAGCGCCGTCCGGAAAAACATCCGGCCGCGCGCCAGCGAATCGATCAGCAGCGCCAGCGCCAGGCCCAAAAGGAACTCGATCGACAGGGCGGACAGGGTCAGCCAAATGGTTTGAATCGACGCCGTCAAAAACAGCCGGTCGGTGAACAGGCGCGTGAAATTCCTGCGGTCGGCTGCCGCCAGCTTCACCGAATAGATCAATGGATAAATCGAAAGCGCGAGCAGCACAACGAGTGAAGGCAGAACCCACGGGAAACCTTCAGGGATGCGTCGCCGATTCATTGCGCTCTAAAATTTTCTGGATCGAATCCGCCGCTGCGTTCAACGCGGCCCGCGGGTCCATCGCGCCGTCGTTCGCCTTGGAAAGATAGATCCCGAAGCTGTTTTCGATCTCGTTCCACTCCGCCGTCCGCGGGCGCGGGCGCGCCGATTCAAGCGAGGCAAGCTGAGCCGGATAAGACCGGAACTTCGCCATCAGGTCGGGCGATTGAAAGATGCTGCGCCGCGTCGGCGGATTGCCCTTCAGCGCCGCCTGCTTCATCTGCGCGGGTTCGGTCGCCCAATAGATGAAATCGAACGCATCGGCGGCGTGCTTTGATCCGGCGGGCACCGCCACCAGCCACGCGCCCAACTCCCCCACTCCCGGATCGCGCTCGCCCGGCATCTGGGAAAATTCGATTTTGCCCACCACTTTCGACTTGGCCGGATCGTCCATCGCCGCGATCCAGGCCGGCCAGTTGATGCTCATCGCCGCGGTTCCCTGCAAAAGGTGCGCGGAAACCTCGTCGGCGTTGAATCCGGCGTATCCGGGCGGCGAATATTTTCCCAGTTCGAGCATGAACCGGAGCGCCTCCACCGCCGGCGGCGAATTGCAGACTGCGCGGTTTCCCTCCATCACGCCGCCGCCGAAGGCCCACAGCAGCGGCATAAAATCGGCGACCACCGCGTTGCCCGGCGCGGCGCGCATCACGTATCCGTACATTTTTTCGCCTTCGCCGATTTTCTTGGCTGCAACCAGAACGTCGTCCCATGTTTTCGGCGCGGCGAGCCGGTATTTCTCGAACAGATCCTTTCGATAGAAAAATAGCTGCGCGTTTCCGACATACGGAAGCGCCAAATATGCGCCGGTTTTATACGGATTGCGGCACACCTCGAGGCACGTCGAAACAAAATCCGAATCCGGATCGCGCGGCAGCCGGGCCAGATCCGCCGCCATGCGCGGAAACCACGGATCGTCGAGCATGATCACGTCATAGGCGCCGGTGCGGCTGGTTAAATCGAGCTGTTCCTTTTCGAACAGGTTGGCGTACGGCAGCTCCACGACTTCGATGCGCGCGTGGTTGGCCTCGCCCCACTCTTTCGCGGCCGCCTTGAGCGCGGTTCCTTCCACGCCGGCGTTCACCGCGATGGTCAGCGATCGTTGCGGGGTTCGCGAGCAGGAAAGAAGGAAGGCGGCTAGGAACAGCGCCGGCGCGGCATTCCGCATCCGAAATGTTGAAAACGGAATTTCCGCCAAGTCCACCCCGTGAGTTTAACGCAACCGGTATAGAATCGAAAACTCGGTGCGGCCGGTTTCTTCATATTGCGCGAACCAGCCCGCCAGATAAGGCTGGCGCGCGAGCGCGAGCGGCGGATTCAGAATGCCGAGCCCATCGACCACCCACGACGGGCGCGATCGCGCAAGCTCGGCCCGATTCGGCGCCGTGAAGGCGGGCGCGACTTCTTCGGTTGAAAACAAATGCCGGTCGGCGAGGACGCCCGAGACCGGCTGGCTTTCCAGGAATCGCGTGCCGGCGGGCAGGCCCGAATATATAAAGATGTCCGGCCGGAATCCCCAGACAAACAGCGTATCGCCCGGCCTGGCGCGGCGGTCCAGCTCGCGCGCGGCCTGCTTGCTGTCGCGGTCCAGCGCCAGATCGCGCGATCGGGCCAGCGTAAAATACGCCGGCGCAAAACGCACGGCCGGAATCGCCAGCAGCGCGATGAGCAACAGCGGACGGACCGGCCCGCGAAAATCGCAAGCCCAGCCGCGCGCGGCGATCACGGCCAGCGGCGGCAGCAGCAGGAAATAATAGCGCGGAAAAAATCGCAGGCCGAGGATCACCCCGGCGGAGGAAAGCGCGATCCACGCAATCAGGCGCCATTCCATCTTTTGCCGCAGCGCGAGAATTACGCCGGCGACGAGCGCCGCCTGGAATCCGCAGAAATTGGCGGTGCGCTTCAATCCCTCGGCGACCGGATCATGGACAAACGTGTTCGCGGCATAAATCGATCCCCACTGCCACGCCTGGCGATAATAATCGCCGGCCGAGCCTTGCGTCCACATCCACAACAGCGTGATCGCGTTCGGCGCGGCGAATCCAGCCAAAAGCATCGGCGCTGCCCGCCACTGCCAAAGCAGGCACGCCAGCAAAACAAAAATCGCCTTTGAGCTGCACAGCAGTCCGATCCCGCACAGCGCGCCGCTGAAGAACGGCCGGCCGCGCCAGGCAAAATAGATGGCGGCGAGATGCGGCAGGATCAGCAGCATATCCGAGGCGAGCGGGATCACGGCCGAGGGCAGCCCGAAGGTCAGAAAAAACGCGGTGAAAATCGCGGCCAGCAGCCCTTCCCGTTCGCCCCATTTGAGGCGCGAGGCCAGATACGCCGCCGCCGCGGCCAAAATGACGTAAGCCGCGCCCAGCAGGCGGAGCGGTACTCCGGCACGCGCGCCGCACAGCAGATCGACCCAGGCCACCAGCGGCGGCTTGTCGAACCAGACTTCCTTATAAAGAGTTTTCCCGCGCGCAACCTGCATGGCGGCGGCCAGCGGCAGGTTGTCGTCGGCCCACAGCAGGCGGGAATGAAGAAGCCGGGCGGCAATCACCACCGCCGCGATCAGCGCAAAGACGACCCGGCGGTTCACGCGCTCCATGCCATCGCGCTTCATGATAGCTGTTCATCGCGCCGCGGCGCGAGGTCAGGGAGCGCGATCGCCTACAGCAACTCCGACGTGCTGAAGAAAAACGCAATCTCCGCCGCCGCCGTCTCCGGCGCGTCCGATCCGTGCACGCAGTTGCGCTCGACCGACTGCGCGAAACGCCTGCGGATGGTGCCTTCGGCGGCGTTAGCCGGGTTGGTCGCACCCATCGTTTCGCGCCACTTCCGGATCGCGTCACGGGCTTCGAGCACCATGACCACCGCCGGGCCCTCGGTCATGAACTTCACCAGCGAGGCGAAAAACGGCCGCTCGCGATGCACCGCGTAAAATCCTTCAGCCTCCCTTTGGCTGAGCCGTTTCATCTTCATTCCGACGACGCGGAACCCGGCCGCCTCGATAATGCTGAGAATTTCGCCCGTCTGATTGGCGGCGACGGCGTCCGGTTTAATGATGGCAAAGGTTCGTTCCATTAGATTCGGGATTTGACTTTTTCTCCAATTTCCGCCGGCGTGGCGCACACCGTCACGCCCGCCGCCTCCAGCGCGGCGATCTTATCGGCGGCCTTTCCGCTGCCGCCCGAAATGATCGCGCCGGCATGGCCCATGCGGCGCCCCGGAGGAGCGGTCTGGCCGGCGATAAACCCGATCACCGGTTTTTTCACCTGCGCTTTGATAAACGCCGCCGCGGTCTCTTCCGCGTTGCCGCCGATCTCGCCGATCATCACGATCGCGCGCGTATCGGGATCCTCATTGAACAGCCGCAGCGCATCGGTGAACGTCGTCCCGATAATCGGGTCGCCGCCGATGCCGATGCAGGTCGATTGACCGATGCCGAGCTTGGTCAACTGGCCCACCGCTTCATAGGTCAGCGTGCCGGAGCGCGACACCACCCCGACGTGTCCCTGCAAACGAATGTGCGCCGGCATGATGCCGATCTTGCACTTGCCGGGCGAGATGATTCCCGGGCAGTTCGGACCGATCAGTCTCGTATTCGGCCGATTTTTTAAATAGCTCCAGGCGCGAATCATATCCGCGGCGGGGATTCCTTCGGTGATGCAAACCACCAGCGCGACGCCGGCGTCGGCCGCTTCCATGATCGCATCCGCGGCGAACGGCGGCGGAACGAAAATCACGCTGGCATTGGCGCCGGTCGCCTTTACGCCATCGGCGACCGTGTTGAACACCGGCAGATCCAGATGGGTCTGCCCGCCCTTGCCCGGCGTCACGCCGCCGACGACCCGCGTTTTATAAAGAATGGATTGCTGCGCGTGAAAGCTGGCTTCTTTTCCGGTGAATCCCTGGAACAGAACGCGCGTGTTTTCGTCAACCAGGATGCTCATTTCGCCAACCTCACCACTTTTTCC
>JAJPIT010000045.1 GCA_021324615.1 Terriglobia bacterium
CGGGCGGTATTGTTTTCTGTGGCACTTTCCGTAAAACTCGTTTGAGCGAGTTCCCCCGGCCGTTAGCCGGCATGCTGCCCTATGGAGACCGGACTTTCCTCCCCGCGGGGATCCCGCGGGGCGATCGCCCATCCGGCAAGCCCATAACCTATTATGGGGGGCGGCGCGGCTGGCGGCAAGCGGGGTCGTTGGAAGCTTCAGGCGCCCGGATGAAACGGTGAAACATTGATGACAAGTGGTGTATCCACAGTCAGTTGATGTATTCTGAACGGGGACGGCCTGTGGGTTGTGGGGCGGCTCGTTTTTCGCACGCCGGGAGAGAAGTTACAGGGAACTGCTAGTCCCGCCGATCCCCCGGGAGACCAGTAAACCGGGCGGCAAGTGCAGGGCGCGCGGGACTTAAACGTTTCGGAGGATGTTTGTTTTGCTTGTTTTTGGAGGATATCAATGCTGAACGGAACCACCCGTCTGCTCGCCATCGCAGCGCTGGGCGCGCTGGCGCTTTCCGCGCAGGGGCTGAACACCAACGCGAGCAAGGATGACTGGGAAGAGATCAATTTCGAGTTCAACTCCGCGGTGCTCTCGGACGGTTACCCGAGCCTGCTTCGTCTGGCGGAGCTTCTGCAAAAGAATCCGGGCTACCACGTGCGGCTGGAAGGCCACACCGACGATATCGGCAGCGGCCAGTACAACGACAAGCTCGGCCTGGCCCGCGCCAACACGGTGCGCGATTTTCTGATCAAGTACGGGGCGCGCGCCAGCCAGATCGAGGTGGCCACGCGCGGCAAGGCGGATCCCAAGTATCCCGGCCAGAAGCCCACCTACAGCAAGACGGACGTTCCGCGCTGGATGAACCGGCGCGTGGTGATGACCGTCACCGACGATCAGGGCCGCACGGTCAGCGCGGCGGGAGTGGGCGAGGCGATCCGGGCCATGGAGCCGGCCAAGCCGCAAGGCATGACCGACTGTTGCAGCGAAGTTCTGAAGCGGCTGGACAAGCTGGACGACATCGCCCGCATGCTGCAAAGCTTGCAGGATCAGAACGCGCAGTTGCGGCGCGATCTGGACGCGCTGAAACAGCAGCAGCAGGTGCTGGAATCCAAGGCCAACCAGCCGGTGACGCCGCCGCCGTCGGCCCCCGAAGTGGCCAAGGCGGTGGAGGAAGATCTGAACAAGAATAAACAGCCCAAGTTCCAGCTATTGGGCGTGAACGTGGGCGCCGACGACACCGGCCACGTGACCGCCACCGGCCGGGGACGCTTCTTCGGCGTCTTCGAGGATCACTACGCGATTCAGGCGCAGGCCGAGTACATGTATTTCCACACGCAGAAGGAAGGCCAGTTCGATATCGGTCTGGTGGACCGCATCGGACGTTTTCAGGCGGGCTTGTTTTCGAGCATCAAGAACGTTTCGCTCACGGTCGCCTCGCCCAACGGAGCGACTGTCGCGCCGGGGCTGAACATCGTGTCGGTGGGATCGCCCACTGGCGGCGTGCAGGGCAACGGAACGCTGGGGCAGGCGGCGTTCGTGATGGATTATATTTTCAAGCGCGGCAAGATTGGCGTTTTTGGCACCTACGGGTTTAAGAACACGGCGATCATCAACAGCCAAAGGACGGTGCTGCCCAACGGCCTGCTCTCGCCGGACCTGTTTACGCAGACCTATCTGTCGATCGTGAACCAGGCGGGCGTCAGCGCCACCGTGGGCCTGTGGGGCAACAACTATGTCGAAGGCACGCTGAGCTATCTGAAGAGCATGGCCTACGGCGACCGGGCCGGGGCGACGCTGCGCTTTGTGTTTCCGATCAACCAGCACGTGGGCATCAGCGTGGAAGGCGACCTGAACCCGACCATGGTCGGGCCGGGCAACAACGGCCAGGGACTGGTCGGCGTGATTTTCGGGAACGCGATGCGGCCCAAGGAGTTCGCGGCCGCGACCACGCCGGTTCCGATGACGGTTCCGCGCGTGCAGTGGGAGCAGGTGACGCGCACGGTGCGCACCGGCCACACTGCGCCGGTGGCCGACGCGGGTCCCAATCAGATCGGCGTGCCGCCGGGACCGGTTACGCTCAACGGCTCGCGGTCCTATTCGCCGGATGAACTTCCGCTGACCTACCAGTGGACGCAGGAGGGCGGCCCCAGCGCGACGCTGTCCAATCCGAGCGACGCGATCACGACCTTTGTGGCGCAGCCCAATTCGAGCTATCAGTTCCGCCTGACGGTCACCGACAGCCTGGGCGCTTCGGGCACGGCGCGGGTGATGGTGACCACCAGCGCCGGCAATCAGGTGAACATCAGCTACTTCATCGCCAACCCGGCGACGATTCAGGCCGGCCAATCCTCGACGCTTTCCTGGAGCGTGGTGGGCGCCACCACCATCTCGATCAGCGGGATCGGCGCGGTGCAGGCCACCGGCAGCTCCTCGGTGGCTCCGACCGCCACCACCACGTACACGATGACCGCCTCCAATTCGCAGCAGACGGTGACGGCGCAGGTCACGGTGGTGGTCAACGGATCGACGACGCAGGTAACCTACTGCTACGTGTCGCCGGCGACCATCATCGCGGGTGAATCGGCCACGTTGTACTGGCAGACGATGAACGCCAATTCGGTCTCCATCAATCCCGGCAGCGGGACCTACGCGGCCAACGGCAACACCGTGGTGACGCCGACCAGCAGCACGACCTACACGGTGATCGCCAACGGCGCCAACGGCAGCAGCAACTCGTGCAGCGCCTCGGTGACGGTCACCGCCGGCCAGCTTCCGCGCATCATCCAGTTCTCGGCTTCGCCGCAGAACATCACGGCGGGCCAGTCCGCGACGCTGGTGTGGGCGGTGGAGAACGCCACCACGGTGAGCATCAACAACGGCGTCGGCAACAGCTTGTCGCTCGGCGGAACGCAGTCCGTGTCGCCGGCGGCAACCACGACGTATACCTTAACCGCGACCAACGCGGCGGGCAGCGTCACCTCCACCACGACCATCAACGTCTCGCCGGCGGTGACCATCACTTCGTTCACGGCGAGTCCGAATCCGTCGCCATCGTCCGGCGCGAGCGTCACGCTCACCTGCCAGGCGGCCAACGCGGCTTCGGTCACGCTGAATGGAACCAACACCAACGGCAACAGCGCGACGGTCAATGTCGCGCCGCTGGCGACCACGACTTACACTTGTATCGCCACGGCGGCCAGCGGGCAGACCGCGCAGCAATCGCTCACCGTCACCGTTCCGGCTCCGTCGGGCGGCGGCGGCACCAGTCCCAGCACGCCGGTCATCGTGATCCAGGGCGGAACGACGGTGAACACCAACTTCCGCTTCATCACGCTGAACGCGGCGGGCAGCTACAGCCCCACCGGCAACAATCCGCTGAGCTTTGTCTGGACCTCGCTCAACGACAAGGCGTTCATCACCAACCCCAATTCGCCGACGCCGAGCGTTACGCTGGGCTTAACCAGCGGCGTCTACCTGTTCCAGCTCACGGTCACCGACAGCAAGGGCAACCAGGCGACGGCGATCGTGACGGTGAACTTCACGATTTAAGAACGAATCGCCAAACAAAGATGCGCTCCGGACTTGCAACTCCGGAGCGCATTATTTTTTGGCGGGCAAGCCGCGCCAGGCTTCAGGCGATATCGGGGCGCAAATATTTCTGAGGCGATCCGGCCGCTTCGCTGACGGCTTCCGCGGCGAGATATCCGCTGCGCACGGCGCCTTCCATGATCGCGGGCCAACCGGTACGCGTCCAGTCGCCCGCCAGGAACAGGTTGCGATAGGGCGTTCGCGCGGCCGGACGCTTTTTTTCCAATCCGGGCTGGGGCGACAAAACCGCGCGGACTTCTTTCACTACATGCGCTTTTTCGAGCTTTGCCGCGCGGACGGCCGGAAAAAAATCGGCCAGCTCGCCGAGAGCCAGCGCGATCACCTCCGGGCGCGGCATCCCGACCAGCGAGTGCGACGCGCTCACCACCAGTTGAACGTAGCGGCCTTCGTGCTTGTTGAAGATCCACTGGATGGTCCGGTCGAGCAGCGTGGCCTGCGGAAAATCGATCACCGGCCGGTCGAACCACAGATGGATTCCGGTGATAGGCGCGTGCGTGAATCCGGCGACATCGATTCCCAGATTCAACGGCGCGAGTTTTTCGAAGGGCAGCGCGCAAACGTAATAATCGGCGCGATGCTCCTGGCCGCCGGCGTGAATCGAACGAACGGCGCCGCTGCCGATCGCGATTCGCTCCACCGGGGCGCGCAGGCGCATCTCGACGCCGCCGATGTTCCGCCACGCCTCGGACGCATACAGCTCGCCCAACGGCACCGAGGGCACGCCCATCTGGTAGGCGTCGCGCGTGGCGAGAAAGGCCAGACGGAAGACCTGGAAGGCGTGCGCGGCGGCCGTGCGATCGAGCTCTTCGCTGATCGCGCTTACCAGGATTTGCCGCCAGAATCGTTCGATGGCGCGCGGCGGCTGGCGATGCTCGCCGAGCCATTGCGCCATGGTGATCTGATCCAGATCGCCGCGGCGAGCCTCGCGCCGGATGGCCGCAAGCCCGCGCATCACGGCGAGCTTCTCGGAAAAATTTAGAAACTGGAGCGAGAAGAACGATCCGGTAAAATGCGCCGGAGCGGGCAATCGCCCGGCGCGCATCACGCCGCGGCGCCCGCCGGGTTCGATGAAAACGAATTCGTCATACCAGCGGATCTTGTCTGCCACGCCTAAGCGTTGATAGAAATCGATCAGGTTGACGCAGCATCGCAGCAGGACATGCTGGCAGTTGTCGATGGTTTCGCCGCCGGACTCGTAGCTGGTGGCGCGCCCGCCCAAAAACGGCCGCGCTTCAAACAGCCTCACGCGATGGCCGGATTGGCCGAGCGCCGCGGCCGCGGCCAGGCCGGCAAGCCCGCCGCCGAGCACGATCACCTCGGCCATTGCGCCCGCTTACGAACGGGCCGGAACTCGCGCGCGATGGCCGCCGCCCCAGTCCCCGTTGATGATCTCCAGAATGATCCAGACAACGATGGCGATGAAGAGAACGTCGCTGGGTTCGACTCCCATAGTGGACTACGTGGTACAAGTATGACGGAAGCGCGGCGCATTCGGCAAGGTCTAAGCTGATTATCCTAGAGTCCTAGGACTTTTGAAAAGCCGGCGCTAGGCGACGGCCTCGGCGGGCGCCAGCCGTCCCTCGATGCTCACCTGCGCCGTCTCGCCGCTCTCCAGCAGGTAGGGGCCGGAAATCCACGGCGCGATCTGCTCCAGGCGCGCCTGCGCGATGTGGGGCGGGCCCTGAAACAGCACCAGGAATTCGGTGTTGGTCCAGCGCGCGATGAGATCCTTGTGCCGGAAGTGGGAGCCGAGCCGCGTTGCCGCCTGCTTCATCACTTCCTCGTTCACCTGGCCGGCAAGCTGGAAGTGCAGCAGCACAAGGGGACCTCCCGCCGCCTTGCGCGACTCGATCTGCCGCTCCATCTCGCGCCGGTTCATCAGCCCGGTGAGCGGATCGGTCACTTCGGCTTCCCGCACCCGCAGCTCGACCGAGGCCAGTTCCTGATTCATGCGCGTGACCAGCGACTGCGCCTCGTGGGTCATGCTCTCGACGCAGCTCAGCAGCCCGGCAACCTGAAGGGCCACCACCTCATGCAAAGCTTCGGCGTGAGTGGGATATTCGGTGGCTTCCATTTGCGCGGCGAACTGCCGCAGGCGCGCGCCGTAGAAATCCTGGCGCTGGGCGAGCGAGCGGACGATCTCCTGAAGCGAGGCCACCGCCGCGTTCAGCTCCCGCCGGTGCCGCGCCAGGTATCCAGAGGCGCGCTGCGCGTATTCCCGCAGCGCCTCTTCGACGGCGGCGCAGCTTTCCTCCATCGCCGGCGTGGAAGCATCGAAGGCCAGGCGCGTGCGCAGCCGCCCCAGCCGGTGTTTGTAGATCCCGCCGATTTCCGGGCACGCCTCGCCCACGCAATCCCCCATGGCGCCGAGCGTGGACAGGTAGCAGTTTACCGCGGCGTGGAGAGCCTGAAGATGCGTCTCGTCGGGCACTCTTTTCTATCGGCGGGAGGGCCGCGCCGTGCATCCGGGAAACGCCTTAGCCCCGCGCGCAACTCAGGCCCCGGCTGCAAGCGCCTTCAGCTCCTCGGCGACCCGCCGCAGCCCCTCTCTCAAATACTCCTCCCGGCCGCCCAGCCAGATCCGCAGGTGACCTTCGATCACCAACTGCTTGCCGGGTACGACGAGCGTGCTTTGCCGGGTGCGGATCTTCTCGCACAGTTCCACCGACGCCACGGAGGAATGATACTTCATCAAGGCGATCGCGCCGGCGCGCGGCTCGCGCCACTCCAGGAATCCGCCGAAGCCGCCAACCCACTGCCGCGCGATCTCGAGGTTCTTGCCCAGCAGCTCGCGCGTGCGCGCGTAACATTTTTCGCGATTGGCCGGCTCCACCGCGATGCGGGCCAGCCGGTCGGAGAGCTTGTTGGGGCCGATGGTCAGGTAATCGTGCTGCGCCCAGCATTCAGCGATTAACTTTTTCGGCCCCACGATCCAGCCGATGCGCACGCCGGGAATGCCCCAGGCCTTGGACAATCCGCTGGTGACGACCACGCGGTCGCTCATACCCCAAAAACTCTTCGTGCGCGGCCCGCTGATCTCCGCCCCCTGATAGACCTCATCGGCCAGCAGCCAGGCGCCGGCGCGCTCCACGCCTTCGACGATTCGCTTCATAGCCGCCTCGGAGAGCACCGATCCGGTCGGATTATTGGGGTTGGACACATACACCATGCGCGCGCCGCCCTCGATCGCGCGATCGAATTCGTCCCAATCAGGCTCCCAGCAGGCTTCCGGGCGCAGGCGGAAGGTCCGCGTCTCCGCGCCGAGCGCGCGGGGAACGCCCCAAAGCTGCATATAGTTCGGCGTCTCCAGCGCGAACCGGTCGCCGGCGCGGATCTGGCTGAGCGCCACCACGAAGTTCGCCTCCGAGGTGCCGTTGGTCACCTCAATGTGCTCGGCCGTCGAGCCCGGGTACAGCGCGGCGAGGGCCTCACGCAGCTCCGGGGTGCCGTTGGACTGGCTGTAGCCAAGCGGCACGTCGAGAAAGGCGTCCAGATCGAAGCCCATCTCCATCAGCTCGCGCAAGGTGAGCGGGCGCACCCCGCTCTCGCTCAAATCGTAGTCGACGACGTTTTCCCAGGTCGACTGCATCCGTTCCATTTCAAAAATTTCAAGGGGCATGAAAACTCCTCAAAAAATGACCGGTCCCGCCCTGCGCGGGCGAATTTCCTCCCGCGTCAGGGGCATAAAATTTTTCTCGCGTTGCCGATGCTCACATTGCGGCCCGAGACCACCACCGCCGCGGGATCCGGAATCCGGCCCACCCGCCCGCTCAAACAGGCGGCGATGGTCACGGCGGCGGTGGGCTCGATCAGATATTGATGATGTTCGATCATCCAGCGGACCGCGTTGAGAATCTCCTGTTCGGAAACCAGCGCCACGCGCCCGACGCGATTCGCCAGAACGCCGAATGTCAGCGCGCCGATGCCGCCTTCGACTCCGCCGGCCATGGTTTCAACCGCCGGTAATTTCGTGACCGCGCGGCCGGCCTCGAGCGACAGGCGGAGCGCCGGCGACAATTCGTGCTGGCATGCGATGATCAGCCCGCCTTCAGCCGCGAAGGCGAATCCCGCGGCCAAACCGCCTCCGCCGACCGGCAGGATGAAGACGCGCGCCGCGGGCGCATCCTCGAAAACCTCCAGCGCCACGGTGCCGCCGTTGGCCGCCATGATGGCATCGTCGTCGAACGGCGAAAGGAACGGACGGCCCTCGTCGCGAGCCATGGCCCGCGCCCACTCCTCGGTATCGTCGTAGCCGTCGAAGGCGGAAACGCGCACGTCGGCGTTCAGCGCGAGCATTCCTTCATACTTGGCCCGGTCGATCGAGCGCGGAACGCAGATGGTCGCGCGGACTTCGCATTTTCGCGCGGCGTACGCCACCGCTTTCCCATGATTTCCCGCCGAGCAGGTGACCACGCCCGCCGCGCGGGCGGCCTCACTCAGCCGCGACAGGGAAAACAGCGCGCCGCGGATCTTGAACGAGCCGGTCAACTGCATCGACTCCAGCTTCAGCCACACCGGCACGCCCAGCAGATCCGAAAGCCCCGGCGAAAACTCGACCGGCGTACGCCGGATCCGCCCGCGAAGAAACTCCGCGGCCTGCCGGATCAGATCGTGGCTGAGCTTATCCGCAGTAGGCAGCGGCGACCTCCGCCAGAACCGCGGCGACGTCCGCCACCGATTCCATCTCCACCCACTCGACGGCGGCGTGCGCGCCGCCGCCCGCCGGCCCGAACACCACGGTCTCAATTCCCGCGGCCGACAACAGCGCCGCGTCCATCCAGGGCGTGTCGCCCATGTAGCCCGGCTCGCGCCGGAGCGCGGTCTGGCAGGCGCGGTCGAGGGCGCGGACAATGCTTGCATCGCGGGCGACTTCAAACGGATCGCGCACAAAGAAACTGCGGGCGGTTGCGGCAAACGTCGGATCTTCGGCGCTCAGCCGGTCGACAATGGCCTGCACTTCGCCCATCACCTGAGCTTCGCTCTCGCCCGGGATGGTCCGCCGCTCGATCCGCAGCTTGCAGGAGGCCGCGTAGGTGCTCAGACCGTCTCCGCCGTGGATCATGGCGGCGTGCAGCGAAGGCGGCCCGACCAGGGGGTGCGGTTTGCGCGCCCGCAACTCCCGCTCCAGATGATCGAGCTGGGCGAGAAACCGGCCCATCCGCATGTTGGCGTCGATTCCCTGCTCGAAACGGCTGCCGTGGGCCGCGCGGCCTTTGGTTTCCACTTCGATCCAGACATAGCCTTTGTGCGCCAGGCAGATTTGCCCGGCGGTGGGCTCGGTGACGATCGCCGCGCTGGTCCGGACCTGCCGGATCAGGTCCATGGTGCCGATCGAGCCGTACTCTTCATCGGCCACGGCGGCGATCACCAGGTCCCCGCGCAGCCTCCGGCCGGAATCGACCAGCGCCTTGACCGCCGCCATCTGCGCCGCCAGCGAGCCTTTCATGTCGTAGCTGCCGCGCCCGAACATTTTGCCCTCGCGCACCGCCGCCGAAAAAGGCTCCTCCATTCCTTCCACGCCGACCGTGTCGTAATGCGCGTTGAACATCAGGCTGCGGCCGCCGCCCGATCCGGCGAGCGTTCCGGCCACGCTGATCCGCCCCGGTTCCGGCTCGAATCTCCGGACCTCCAGCCCGAGCGCGCCGAGCGCAGCCGCGACGTACTCGGAGATTTCGCGCTCGCCCGGCCCGCCCGCGGCGAGCGTCGGGTTGATGGAATTGATGCGGATCAGATCCGCCAGCGTGGTGAACAGATAATCGCGGTCGATCCTGGGCAAGCTCGCTCCGGAACATTCATTCTACTTCGGCCAGGCATTCTGCTTCGGCCAGGAGTGTGTGCCCGCGGGCCGGCCGGTCACGGTTCGAGGTAGACCCGGACCCGGTTGCTCGCCTGGCCCCCGGCTTCGATATACAGTTCCGCCGGCCCGGAGTTGACGATCTTGGGCACCGCGATCTCGACCAGATAGAAGCCGATGTAGGGCGCCAGCACCGCGCGGGTCACCTCCACCGGCTGGCGGTCGAGATAAGCGGTCACCGTGGCGGCCACCGAAGGCGGATGATCGAGCGGACCCGCGACGCCCGTGGGCCAATCCGGCGTCACGCGGCCCAAACCGGTGGCCAGAATCTGGATCCGGCTGTTGGAATGCGCCGGATGCATGGCGTCCAGCATCACCTGGCTGTCGCCGTCGAGCAGCAGCGGCGTGCCGTCGCGGTCGACGAAAATGACCGGCGCCGCGGGTTCCAGCGGAACCGGAGGAAGGGTCATCGCCGCCCCGCCGCCGCGGACCGAAAGCGCCAGCGCCGTTCCGGAGGCTTCAAACGGGACCTGGAGTTGGGTCTCCGTATCCGCCGAGGTCAACACCGGGATCGCCAGATCGCCGGAACGCGCCGCGTCCAGGCGCGCGCCCACCACGCTGATCAACGCGCCAGGCGCGGCGGCCCGCGCCATCCAATCCGCCGTGCTCACCACGCGCGGATCGCGCAAGCGATGCGGCGCCAGCATCGAATAAACTCCATAGCCGTCAGTCGCCGCCCAGAGTTGATTCCCTTGCGGATCCAGCCGCACGTCCACCGCCCCGGCCGGCAGTCCCGCCACCGGCGTCCACTGCGGCGGCGCGCCGAGCACCCCCAGATCGGCGTACGTCATGAACACGCCTTGGTCGGTGGCAACGTAAATCGCGCCGCTCGGCTGGTCCACGGTAACGCCGTGAACGCCCGTATCGGGCAGATTGGAGGTGAACGGATCCCAAAACATGCCGCCGTTTTCGGTACGGGCGACATGAACGCGCGGCGCCGGCACAGCCTCCGGCGCGGCGCCAAAAACCACCAGCGCGATACGCGGATCCTGCGGATCGACCCAAAATCCTTCCACCGGCCCGGCGGGAAACGAAAACGCGCTGCGCCAGCTCATCCCGCCGTCCTCGGACACCATCACCACGCCGTCCGCGCGGCCGGCATAGGTGAGCGATCCCGAGAGGGCTACGGCCGTCACCAGAACTCCCAGCCGCCGGCTCAGCGCCTCCCGCAGCGCCAGATCGGCCTCCGCCCGCGGATCGCTCGCCGGAGTCCAGGCGATTTTTTGCCCAGGCTGCCATTCCACCACGCTGCCGTCGAGCAATTGAATTCGCGCGCCTTGTCCCCCGGCAGGAGTGCTCAACAGGCGCCGCGCGGGCAGATTCGGCAGCCCCTGATTCAGCCCGCTCCAGGATTTGCCGCCATCGGCCGAGCGAAAGACGCCGTCCGCGCCGGCGGCCACGATCTGATCGCTGTCCGCCGGAGAAACCGCCAGATCCAGAACCGTCCCGAGGATCGATTCGCCGCGATAGCCGGTCAGATTATCCCAGCTTGCGCCGCCGTTTTCCGAACGATACACGAATTTTCCAAACGCGTAAAGGACCGCATCGGAGGCCACGCGCAGCCGCGCTCCCGGTTCGGGCAGAGAGGCGGCCGTCGCGGCGGGTTCGGCCGGGGGCCGCGCGCTGGACCGGCGCCACGTATCTAAATCCTTGGTTTCAAATATCCTTCCGGAAGCCGTCCGGATCAGAATCGAGCCGGAATCCGAATACCAGACGCGATTAACCGCTCCCGTAGCGGGCGCGGCCAGGCCTCGATCCACCGCCCAGTTTCCCACCGGCCGCCAGCCGGATTGAGCGGCCAGTTCCGGCGCGCATAAACCTAGCAGCGTGAGTACTGTGGCGGCAAGGCGGGCCGCTGTGGCCTTGTGATACACCGGCGTCACTCCATTGTACTCTCTTTGATCGGCGGTTCGTGCCCGAAAGTGTTGATATTGCGATGAAAAGTCATTTAGGATTAACCCGGAGAGCTACTTGCTTTGCAATTTTGGTGTTAGACTATCCGGGAAGGGTTACGGGAGCAGGGGTTTCGCGGCCTGAACCGGACCAACGATTTCGCCGATAGCGTTTCTATGCGGAAGACTCGCAGCGCGCGCCCGGATTGGGTGAAGCTGTTACTGCTGGCGGCAGTGGCGGCCGGGGTGTGCCCGGCGCAGATGCCTCCCATCGACTCCTCCGGTTACGGCGCCCGGGTGATCGAGCTGAGCGGGCGGGTGTCGGTGCTGCGCGACGCGGCGGCCTGGGCGCTCAACCCCGGTGACGAAGTCAAGGTTCAGGAACTGATCATCACCGGACCCGACGGCCAGGCGAAATTCCAGGTATCGGACGGCTCCACGTTCGATGTTTATCCCAATTCCCGCGTGATTTTCCGCAAAAATCCGCCCAACTGGCGCGATTTGCTCGATGTTCTGGTGGGGCGCGTAAAAGTCCATATCGAGCATCTCTACGGCCCCAATCCCAATCGCGTGCAGACGCCGACCGCCGTGATCTCCGTCCGCGGCACCACTTTCGACGTGAGCGTCGACGACGATAGCGAAGCCACCGAGGTTGCGGTGGAGGAAGGCGTGGTGGACGTGCGCCACGCCATGCTGCCGGGCAGTGCGAAGACGCTGGCGGCGGGGGAAACCTACATTGTTTATCGCAACGTACCGATCGCATCCAGCCGCCTGGACAAGGCCGCCATCGCGAAGCGCTCGGTGCGGATGATCGTGGACGCCATCAGCACCTGGGAGTCGCGGATTCCGCGCGCCGGGCCGATCGGCGGGAGCACGGGTCCGGCGTCGACTCCGGGGTCGGGCGATACGAAGAATCCGGTGCCCAGTCCTCCGCCCGCGCCCGCTCCACCGCCGCCGGTCGCTCCTCCGCCGCCCGCTCCTTCGGCGCCGCCGCCTCCGCATGGCTTCATCGACACGCCGGACGGTCCCGCGGTGCGGATTCTGGTGGTGGAGCAGCCGGAGGGGCGATGGCGGAAGTTCACCCACGCGGTTTGGAACGCGCTGGTCCGTTTCGCGCTCGGACCGGAACCGGGCGCCGACGTGATCGGCGCCATCCCGCGTTAAATCCTTAAAACCGGGCCTAAACGGGCCGCCACCACAACGCGCCGCCGCCGCCAGGCTCGGATGCGATTCGGCCGCGGCGTTCCAGGTACTCCAGGTGCGCCAGCACTTCGAAAACGGCGAAATGGTGATGAAACGGCGCGAGCCCGCGCGGCCAGAGCAGCCTTACCAGATCGTCGGCGGTGCGCGGCCCGCTGGCGGCGTGCCTTAAAATTTCGCCGCACCGGAGGCGGTGATGATCCGCGGTTTGGCGGATGCGCTCGCGATGGCCGCGGAAGGGGCGGCCGTGCGAAGGCACCACCAGGTCCACGTCGAAGCGTTCCAGGCTCTCCAGCGAATCCAGATAGCTGGCCAGCATGTCCGCGTTGGGATGCCAGCCGATATTCGGTGTGATGAATTGCAGCAGGTGATCGCCGGAAATCAGATAACGGTGCTCAGCCGAATAGAGACAGATATGGCCGGGCGAATGGCCCGGCGTCCAGAGGACTTCGAGCGCGCCGCCGCGGACCGGAATCGTTTCGCCGCCTTCCAGCGGCCACTCCGGCGAATGCGCGCGGAAGTGCCGGCGGATGTCGCGCAGCGCGTGGTCCATGCGCTTCCGCAGAGGCTCCGGCACGCCGGCGCGGAGCAAGGCGTCGTCGAAAAAGGGCGGCCGCGACTCGCGCGCGACCTCGGCCAGAAATTTGACCTCCTCGCGATGCATGGCCAGACGCGCGCCGCTCAGCTCCAGGATCTTCCACGACAATCCAATATGATCGGGATGCAGATGGGTCAGGCACAGCAGGCGAATGTCGCGCCAGCCCATGCCGAGCTGCTCCAGCGAGGACTGGAGCGCGTCGAAACATTCCTGCGTGGCGATGCCGGAGTCGACCAGCAGAAAACCCTCGTCGAGCTCGATCAGATGAACATTCACCGATTCCAATTCCCAGGGCATGGGCAAGGTGAGCGTCGTCACGCCGGCGATCTGATCCCCCGCGCGATGGGTCATTCAGAAACGGCGTCCGCTGCGTGATAGGAGCTGCGCACCAGCGGCCCGCTTTCGACGTGGCGGAATCCCATCTGGTAGCCGATACGCTTAAAATCGGCGAACTCTTCCGGCGTCGCGTAGCGCAGGATCGGCAGGTGCTTGGGAGACGGCCGCAGATATTGGCCGAGCGTCAGGATATCGACACTGGCGGCGCGGAGATCGCGCATCACCTCAAGCACTTCTTCCTTGGTTTCGCCGAGGCCCAGCATCAGTCCCGATTTGGTGGGGATCTCCGGACGCCGGCGCTTGGCGTAGGCGAGCATGTCGAGCGAACGCTCATAGCGCGCGCCCAGCCGCACCTGGCGGTAGAGGCGCGGCACCGTTTCGGTGTTGTGGTTGAGCACGTCCGGCGAGGCCTCGAGAACCAGGTCCATGGCCGCGTGCGAGCCTTGAAAATCGGGCACCAGCACTTCGACGCCGCATCCGGGAAGGCGCTCGCGGATGGCCCGGATGGTGAGGGCAAACAGCTCGGCTCCGCCGTCCTTGCGGTCGTCCCGGTTGACGCTGGTGATCACGGCGAATTTCAAGCCGAGCGCGGCGCAGGCTTCCGCCACCCGGCGCGGCTCGTCGTAATCGACCGGAAGCGGCCCGCCTTTTTGCACCGCGCAGAATCCGCAGCGGCGCGTGCATACATTGCCCAGAATCATGAAGGTCGCGGTGCGGCGGTTCCAGCAGTCGCCGATGTTGGGGCAGGCGGCGCTTTCGCACACGGTGTGCAGGTGGAGGCTCTCCACCAGCCCCTTGAGCCCGCGATAGTTCTCCCCGACCGGAGCCGGGGCGCGAAGCCAGGCCGGGCGCGGCGTTTTCGGTTCGATGGTGACGAGCACTTAAGTCTATTTTAGCGGCCCCCGGCCGCGCAAGCCCGTTAGGGATTCGATTCCGTCTTGGGGGCGGGTTTTTCCTTCGGCGGAGCGGCGCCGGCTTTCACCGGGCTCAACAGCACGTGGGCGTTGCGGCCTTCCATGCGGGGCTGGCCTTCGGCCGTGCCGTAAGCGGCCAGATCTTCGGCAAAGCGCATCAGAAGCTTGCGGCCGAGCTCGGTGTGAGCGATTTCCCGCCCGCGGAACTGCACCACGGCCTTCACCCGGTTGCCCTCCTTCAGGAACCGAATGGCGTGATTTTTCTTGAATTCGTAGTCGTGATCGTCGGTGTTGGGGCGGAATTTCAGCTCCTTGACCTGGATCACATGCTGTTTTTTCTTGGCCTCGTGCTGTTTCTTCTTGTTCTCATACTGCCACTGGCCGTAATCCATGGCTTTGGCCACGGGCGGCTCGGCGGTGGGAGCGATCAAAATGAGATCCAGGCCCAGGTCCTGCGCCTTGCGCACGGCGAGCGGAGTGGGCATGATCTCGACGGTGCCGTCGGGAAATACGGCGCGCACTCCACGCGCGCGGATCGCTTCGTTTACGTTTTCCCGGATCCTCGGCCGGCGGGGAGGGTAGCCTCTGGGGGTCATCTAAGATAATGGCCAGCGGGCCGGGCGGGGGACGGTCATGACCAAATAGTAGCAGATTTGACGGCCCGCGCAAATCGGTTTTCCATCCTGAAGATGGTTTTTCGGCGGGGAGCCTTTGCTGATCCTTTTGGCCGGCGGTTGGTGCGTATTTTTTTTTTAGGAGGTTGGAATGCGAATCGTTGTACTGGCAGCCGCGCTTTCACCCGCGGCTTTACTGGCCCAGGAGATGCCGTTCACGGTTCAACTGACCACCGGCATCAGCACTTCGGCCAGCCATCCGGGCGATCCGGTGACGGCGAAGGTGCTGGAGCCGGCCGCGTTTTCCGGCGACACGATGCAGGGGCGCGTGACGGAGGCGAAATCGGGCAACAAGCTTCACGGATCGGCCTCGCTGCGCTTCAATTTTGACACCATCCTGCACAACGGCGCGGCGGTGCCGGTCTCTTCGACCATCACCTCCATCGCCAATTCGAAGGGACAGCAGAACGTCGACGAAGAAGGGACGGCGGTAAGCCACTCCAGCAACATCGGGAAAGCGGCGCTGGGCACGGGAGCCGGCGCTCTGATCGGGGGATTGACCGGTGGGGGCAAGGGCGCGGCGATCGGCGCGGGCATCGGCGCGGCGGCGTCGATTGCGGCGATTGAAGTGGCGGCGAAAGGTCCCAAAGTCGAGTTCGCGCCGGGATCGACGGTGAGACTGTCGGTGAAGTCGCGCGGCGGCCCGGATCTGGCGAGCCTGCCGCCGAACACGGGCAATACGGCGACGGCGGCGGCTCCAGCGCCGTCTCCATCGAATGCTCCGTCCAACACGACCGCTGCGGCGGCTGTTCCCGCGGCGCCGGGCGGGCAGCCGCAGTTGTCTTCCGTCAAAATCGAATTCATCCCCGGCGAACGGACCATTTTCTTCGACGATTTCAGCGACATGGCTCAGGATGAGCCGCCGCCGCACTGGAAGCTGCGCGGCCATCCGGTCGAGCTGCGCATCGCTCCCGGGGTGCGTGAGCTCTATTCCGCCGAAAGCAATACACTCACCTCGCCTCCGGTCAGCGTTCCCGCGAATTTCACTTTCGAGCTGGTCTTCACCAACCAGGGTGAAATGCAATGGAGCATGCGCGATAAGGACAACAACCGCATCCTTAACTTCACCGTGCGCGGCGAGCAGAACGGCCAGGAGATCAGCGCCAGAATCGATTGGCCGGGACACGGGGACCTCGGCGACGGCTCCGTCAAAGCGGATAACAGCCAGCCGAACACATTTGCTCTGTGGGTTCAGCAAGGCCGCCTGCGCGCCTATCTCAACGGCACGCGCGTGGTTGACGTCAATCAGGTGATGCTCGCCGGCATCGATCATCTCGAGGTCGAAAACGCCCGCTATCGCCCGGTCGGTATCCGCAGCGTGCGCCTGGCCGAATCGGCGCCGGATTTTTCGACGGTGATCGCGGCAGGCGGAAAATACGTAACTCACGGAATTTACTTCGATACCGACAGCGATCGTTTAAAGCCGGAGTCGGCGCCGGTGATCAAAATGGTGGCGCAGGGGCTGCAAAAGAATCCGAATCTGAAGCTGGAAATCGACGGCTACACCGATTCGACCGGCGACGCGCAGCATAATCTGGATCTGTCGAAGCGGAGAGCCGAAGCGGTGCGCAGCGTGCTGGTTTCGCAGTTCGGAATCGACGCGGCGCGGCTGACGTCGGCGGGATTCGGCGCCGGCAAACCGGTCGCCTCCAATGACACGCCGGAGGGGCGGGCGCAGAACCGGCGGGTGGAGTTTGTCAAGCAGTAAGACGCCCGCTATTCCTCACGCAGCGCCTCCACCGGATCGATCCGGGTGGCGCGGCGCGCGGGCAGGTAGCTGGCGGCGATCGCCACGCCGACGAAGATCACGGCGGTGAAGGCGAACGTCGCCGGATCCCACGGGGTGACGCCATAGAGAAACGACGCGATCAGGCGCGTGGCGCCGAACGCGGCGGCGATTCCGATCAGCAGCCCGGCCACCGTCAGTTTCAGGCCGGATCGCAGGACCAGCGCGATCACCCGCTTTTGCGGCGCGCCCAGGGCCATGCGAATCCCGATCTCCTGCTTGCGTTCGGCCACCGCGCAGGCGATCACGCCGTAAAGCCCGATGGCGGCGAGCACCAGCGCAAGCCCGGAAAACGCGCCCAGCAGCAGCAGCCGCAACCGGTGCTGCATCAGCGAGTCGCTCACCTGCTGCCGCATGGTGCGAACGTTATAGACCGGCACGTCGGGATCGATAGACGCCACGGCGCGGCGCACGGCGGCGATGTAGCCGGCCGGATCGCCGGTGGTCCGCAGCGCCAGCGTCTGGCCGGCGACAGTGGTTTGCGCAAGCGCCGTGAACAGCTCGGCTTTGGGCTCCTGGCCCAGACTGGTTTCACGGTAATTTCCCACCACGCCGACGATTTCGGCGGTCCACATGGAGCCGGTGCCGACGTCGAGCGTCACCCGATGGCCCACCGCGCCTTGCGGATAAAACTGGCGCGCGAAAGCTTCGTTGACGATCAGGACGTGGGCGGTATCGGGCCGGTCGTTTTCATCGAACATGCGTCCGGCGATGAGCGGAATGCCCATGGCGCGGAAGTAGTTGGGAGTCACGACGCGGTTGTCCAGGCGGATCTTGGTCTGCTCGGAGCGGACGCTCTGGGTGTCCAGCCACAGGGAAGTGGAGTTGCCCTGCGCCTCGAGCGGCGCCAGGTTGACGCTGCCGGCGGATTGGACGCCGGGAATGCGCTCCAACTCCGGGATCAGACGATCGAAGAAGCGGCGCCAATCCTCCGGCCCGCGGTAGTGCGGGCCGATGGCCGCGATCGGCAGGATCAGAACGTCGCGCACGTTGTAGCCGGGACGGACGCCGGCCAGCGCCTGAAAGGTTCGCAAAAACAGCCCGGCAGCGGCCATGAGCACGACGCCGAGCGCGACCTCGACCACCACCAGGGCGGCGCGAAAGCGGTGGCTGGAGCGTCCCGCGGCGCCGGAGCGGCCGCCGTCCTTGATCGCCTCGGAAAGGTTCACGCGCGATCCGCGCAGCGCCGGGACGATGCCGAAGATCACGCCGGTGGCCAGCGCGGCAAACAGGGCGAACCACAGCACGCCCGCGTCGATGCGGACATTGCCGCTGCGCGGCAGCGCCTTGGGAGCCGCGGCGATCAGCAGCCGCAGTCCGGCCCAGGCCAGCCCGACCCCGAGCGCGGCGCCGCCCAGGGCGAGCGCGACGCTTTCCACCAGCATCTGCCGGATCAGCACCGCGCGGCTCGCTCCCAGCGCCGACCGCACGGCCATTTCCCGGACCCGCGAGGCGCCGCGCGCCAGCAGCAGGCTGGCGACATTAGAACAGGCGATCAGCAGAACGCATCCCACCGCGGCGGCGAAAATCCACAGCATCTTCCGCACCCCGCCCACTTCGCGATCGAGAAACGTCACCAGTTGCAGCCTGAAGCCTTCATCGTCGGGATTGCGCGCGGCCAGATCCGCCGCCAAAGCGTCGGCTTCCGCCTGCGCTTGGCGGAGCAGGACGCCGTCCTTCAGCCGGCCGATGACGCGGAGGTTGCGATAGCGCCGGCCGGCGATGAAGGGGCCGTCCATTTGCAGCGGCGCCCACATATCGAACTCCTCGGCCTCCGGAAAATCGGGCGGCGCGATCCCCACCACCTCATAAGGCCGCCCGTCCAGCGTCACCCGGCGGCCGATGATGGCCGGATCGCCGCCGAATTTGCGCTGCCAGAGCCGGTAGCTGAAGATCACTTCCCATTCGTGGCCGAGCCACTGCTCCTGGGGTAAAAAGCCGCGTCCTAAAACCGGTGCGACGCCCAGCGTTTCAAAATAACCGGGACTTACGCGAACGCCGTTCAGGCTTTCTCCTTCGCCCGAGCCGCTTAAAATCCATAATCCCCGGCCATAGGCCGCCATTTTTTCAAAGGAACGGTTATGATCGCGAAATTCGATGAAATCGGGCCCGAACATTCCGGTGGTGCCCCCGCCGGAGTGCGGCGGAACGCCGCTGATAAAGATCAGGCGCTCGCTTTGTGGATACGGCAACGGCTCCAGCAGAATGGCGTGAACCAGCGTGAAAACGACGGCCGACGCCCCAATTCCGAGGCCCAGAACGACCACCGCGGCGGCGGTGAAGGCCGGGTTCCGGAACAGCATCCGCAAGGCGTGCTTCCAGTCGGACATGAAATACGGTCGAATTATCGCACAATTTGCGGATTAATGCGGCGATTGTGCGCGGGCTGCCGCGCTCCAGGCGTCCGGCGGGCGTCCGATCAGCGCGGCGACGTCGCGCGCCGAGTGGAGGCGGCCTTGCAGAGCGGCGAAGACGATCTCGCTTTCCACCACGCTCGAAAAGGCCCGGTCAAAGGCCAGGGAGTCGCGCGCGCCGGCCACTTTGACGATCAAGGGCACCAGCGGGGACTGCTTGCCGCCGGTGAGCTGCTCCAGCTCGCTGGTCCAACCCATACGGCCGCGCCATACCGCGGGCCGAAGGCCGTGATCGGAGGTGATGACGATGGTGGTCGAATCCCACTGGCCGGACCGCTCCAGAACGCGGCGCAGCTCGCCCACGGTGCGGTCGGCCAAAGCGAGATTGTCGGCGTAGCTGAGCGAGGAATCCAGGGTGAAGTCGCCGCGTCCGGCGTTGTAGATGGCAAACGGATGCGGGATGGGAAAGTGCGCGAACAAAAGGTCGATCTGCGGATCGGCGGCCAGGGAGTAAACCAGATCGCGGAGGTGGAAATACTGTTTCTGCTGCCTCCGCTGCACGTACTGATCGCGCCCGCCGGCCGAAACCGGTTCCGGCGTTCCGCGGCGAAAGATGTCGGCGAGGCTGGTCCATTGCAGAGCGAAGAGAAATGGAACCGACCGCGCCAGGCCCAGCTCCTCCACGCTGGTCTCGCGAAGCAGAGCCGCGGTGGGATAGCCGCTGGGCAGGTCGGCGCAGCGGACCAGCTCGTCGCCCAGCACCCGGCAGTAGGGATGATGCCAGCCGACCAGGGCGGAGTTGAATCCGGCGGCGCGCGCCCGTTTAAAAATATTGGGCTCGTCGCGCCAGCTCCGGCCATCCTGTGAACCCGGCGAATAGACGCGCAGGGTGGAGGCGTCCACCAGATCGGCGCGGGAAAAAAGTTTTCCTGAAAGCAGCGACGGTATGGCCAGCGTGGTCCAGGCGGCGGTCTGTTCGGCGGCCGAAGCGGTAAAGGACTCGGCGCGCAGCCGGTCGAGCTCCGGCAGAGCCGCTTTGGGGCGGCGCAGATCGAACGCCAGGCGCTGGTCGAACTCGTCGAACACCACCCACAGGACGCGGTGGCCCGATCCGTGCCGGGCGAGCATGGGGGCGGGCGGTTTGGAGCGGAAAGCCGATTCAGGCTCGGCCGCGGGGCGGCCCCAGGTGAAATCGATCAGCAGCGAGGGGAACAACAGCGTGAGCGCCAGCGTGATGCGCCGCGCCGCGCGCACCACCCTCGGATTGCCGGCCAGGGCCAGCGCCGCGCCGATGGCGAGAATCGCTTCCACGCAGACGATTGCGGCGTTGGTGGCCCGATCGTAGGCGGCGCCCTCGGTGTTCCAGTATTGGCGGACCGATTCCAAAGGAAACATCAGCGCCAGCAGGAATCCGCAGTAGCCGAATTTCAGCCTGCGCGGCGACGGATTCCGCTCCACCCACCGCCAGGCGGCGTAAAATGCCAGGCTCAGCAGGCAGCCAGCCGCAATGGTGGCGGCCAGCAGCGCCGGCGTCTCCGGCGCGGCGCGGTAATAATTCATGGAGCGTTCCTGCAAATGCTCCAGATCGTACCAGCGTCGGAGGAAGCAGAGATTTCCCGCGGAAAAACACAGCAGCAGATTTTTTAGCTGATGGCGCGCCGCCGGCGATATAGATAGATCCATCGTTCCATTCCGTCGATTCTGGCCGAGCGGACCCGATCGAAGCGCTCGCTGGCGGCGGCTTCGAAGCGCTCGCGCGTCAAATGCGAGTACAGCGCGCCGCGCCCCCGCACGATGCGCTTGAAACAAGGATCGTCGGAACCGACGAATTCGATTAGGAGATAGCCGCGGGTGAGCTCTTCGGCCAGGGCGAACAGCTCCTCCAGCGGGATGCGCTCGGTTACCAAAATGTGATGAAGCACGGCCAGCATCATCACCAGATCGAAGCCGTGGCGCGCGCGGGCCAGGAACGACGCGCATTCGCGGTTGCGCCACCCCATGGCGGGGGTGGGGCGCGCCAGATCGACCACCAGCGGGAGCACGTTCAAGCTCCGCCGGGAAGCTTCGCGCCAGATCGCGCCGGCGCAGGTCTCATCGGAGTCGACCGCCACGACGGATGCGCCGGCCTCGGCGGCGAGAAAGCTGAAGTGTCCCTGATTGGCGCCGGCGTCGAGGACCTCGCCCGGGCGGGCGATGGCCAGGCAGTCGCGGACGATCTGTTCCTTTTGGGCGAATTGCGCGGGGGTGTAGGAAACCGCGGCGGCGCGCTCCGCCGGCAGGTAGCCGGACCACTTCGAAACGCGCCGCGCCGGCTCCAGCGACCGCAACTGGCGGGCGCAGCCGCGCAGGATCCGGTGGAGAATGAACCGCGCCTGGCTGGCGGAAGCGGCCAGTTTGGGCCGATAGGTGAAGTCGGTTTCACGCCCGCTCAGCCAGGTGGGAATGGAGACCAGATTGAGATACGGCGGAAGCAGCCGGCGCAGCGGCCCGATCGTGTGATACACGGCTTCCGGTTCCAGCCCATCGCGCTGCGCGGCGAAGATCGACGCCAGCGGCATCCGTGTTTGGCGATTCGCCAGAAGCGGCAGCAGAAAGGTCCGCGTGAACTGCCCGTAGGCGAGCCAGGTGGGGTCGCGCGGATCGCGCGGCTCGAAGGAAAGCACGTCCACAAACACCGGGCGGCTGCCGCGGAACAAAACGTTGTACGGGGTCGCGTCTTTGATCCCGTAACCTTCCTCCAGCGCCGAGCAGGCCAGATCCAGGGTGAGCTGGCCGGCGGCATGGAGCATTTCGGGCGGCCACTCGCAGGGGTAGCTCGGAAACCGGATGCGCTCGTGCTCGTAGAGATGGTCGCCCAGCCGCTGCGAGCGGACCAGCGCGCCGCGCTCGATCGCCCGGGCCGCGGTTTGCGTCGCCAGAAACGCTTCCAGCCCGGCGGCATGGGCCGGATTCACCCGGCGCAAAATGCGCTCGCCGTCCTCAAAGAGCGTCCCCGCGGGATCGCGGAAGGACTGCGGAGAGAGAGTCCGCTCTTCCGCCGCTTCGCCGGTCCGCATGCCCGCTTAACGGCGGCGCTTCCAGACGCGGTCCAGGAACTTCCGGAAATAGAACGTTCCGCCGAGAAACGCCGCGTAAAACGCCTGGTACAAAAAGGCTCCCGTGCCCGGGTCGGCGTAGCCGTAGGCTTTGGCCGGCGTGGACAACAGCAGCGGCAGGCATGCCAGCAGCAGCGTCGTGGTCGCGTATTTGAAGGATTTCGGTGCAGTCACTTGAGGTTTGCCCTTTTCTTTGTTCAGCGTTCAGCGGTTCTGTTGAAGAATCCATCGTCGCCCGGGTGGCTTCCCGATAGGTCCCGGGGACTGGCTTAAGCGGTTTTTTTCGAGAGCCCTAGTACGGACTCAGGGGAATGCCGGAGAACAGAAGTGGAAACAGTTCCGGCGGCCGCAGTTATCGCGGTCATTCAAAATTTCTATCGCGGTTACATCGGGCCGCGAACTATCATGTAGGGATGAGCCACGCAGCTAAGACGCCCAAAGACGTTCTCGACTTTGCCAAGAAAAACGACGCCCGGCAGGTGGACCTGCGCTTCACCGATCTTCCCGGGTTGCAGCATCACGTTTCCTATCCCATCAGCGAGCTGGATGAGGATTCCTTCGAACAGGGCTTCGGAATGGACGGGTCGAGCATTCGCGGCTGGGCGGCCATCAATGAGAGCGACATGCTGCTCATCCCGGACGCCAGCACCGCTTTCATGGATCCGTTTTACGAGACGAAAACCCTTACGATGACCTGCGATGTGATCGATCCGATCACGCGGCAGCACTATGACCGCGATCCGCGCTGGATCGCGCGCAAGGCCGAGATGTACCTGAAAAACTCCGGGCTGGCCGATACGGCGTACTTCGGCGCGGAGGCGGAATTTTTCATCTTCGACAATGTCCGCTTCGACCAGAACGCGCACGAGGGCTACTACTTCATCGACGCGGAAGAAGGGCGCTGGAACTCCAGCCGCGAGACCAACAACCTGGGCTACCGGCCGCGGTATAAGGAAGGATATTTTCCGGTCCCGCCCACCGACCACTACCAGGACCTGCGCGCCGAGATGGTCGAAACCATGATCAAGTGCGGGCTGAACATCGAATGCCACCATCACGAGGTGGCTACCGGCGGGCAATGCGAGATCGATCAGCGCTTCGACACGCTGATCCGCTCGGCCGACAACATGATGATTTACAAGTACGCGATCCGCAACGTCGCCTATCAGTACGGCAAGAGCGTGACCTTCATGCCCAAGCCGCTGTTCGGCGATAACGGCAGCGGAATGCACACGCATCAGAGCCTGTGGAAGGGCGGCCAGCCGCTGTTTGCCGGCGATCTGTACGCGGGCCTGAGCCAGATGGCGCTGTGGTATATCGGCGGGCTGCTCAAGCACGCCCGCGCGCTGTCGGCCATCATCGCGCCCACCACCAACAGCTACAAACGTCTGGTGCCGGGCTATGAAGCGCCGGTGAATCTGGCGTATTCGCGGCGCAACCGGTCGGCCGCGGTGCGCATCCCGATGTATTCGGCCAGTCCGAAGGCCAAGCGCATCGAGTTCCGCCCGCCGGACCCCAGTTCGAATCCGTATCTGGCCTTCGCCGCAATGATGATGGCCGGTCTGGACGGCGTGATCAACAAGATCGATCCGGGCGAGCCGCTCGATAAGGATATCTACGATCTCTCCCCGGAGGAGATGAAGAGCGTTCCCTCCATGCCGGCCTCGCTCGAAGAAGCGCTGCAATGCCTGGAGGACGATCACGCCTTCCTGCTGAAGGGAGACGTGTTCAGCGAGGAGCTGCTGGAGACGTTTATCGCCTACAAGCGCAAAAACGAGTCCGACGCGGTGCGGCTGCGGCCGCATCCCTACGAGTTCGCGCTGTATTACGACATTTAGATCCGGGGGCTTGCGCGCCTCACTCCACGGAGAAGGGCTGCTTGACCTCAAATCTCTGATTGCCGATTTTGTCTTCTACGGAAACCACCAGAGTGTAGGCGCCCTTGGCGACGTTGGGGTCGAGACTTACGCTGAGCACGCCGGGCACGTAGCGTTGCGGATAGAAAGACTCTTTGGTTTCGGAGGCGGCAGCGGGCTGGGCGAAGACCTGCCGGCCGGAGGCATCGAGAATCGCCAGTCCGTAAGACACCGAAAAGCGGTGATTTTCGCCAAATTTGTAGCCTACAATGTCAAATTTGGCCCATAACATCTCTCCCGGGCGGTACACCGGATTGCGCATCGGAAACGGATCGTTTTCCGCGCGCATCATGGCGAAATTTCGCACGGCGAGCGTGTCGCTCGGCTGCACCTCGTGCCCTTTGACTTTAAAGGCGAGGCTGGTGGAAATTTCCGATCCGGCGACTTCGTCGCGGACCGTGACGGCGACGTGATAATCCCCGGAGGGGGCAAAGGCGGGGATGACGAAGCTCGCCAAAAACTTCGGGCGCCAATCTTTATCCTGCGGCAGAACTTCTTCCTGGATTTTTCCGGAAAGATCCTCCTGCACCGGCACGCCCGCCGGATCGACGATGCGCATCCGCCAGGAAAGATCGACGCTCTGACGGTCCTCCTTGTGGAGCGTGGCGTATCCGCGGATGCGGCAACTGAAGTAGGCGGTTTCGCCGGGGACGAACTCGTAGTCGGGCGCGAGCACCGGGCCGTCCTCGAACTGGTGCAGGGCGACGCGGTCGAAGGCCAGCTTCGGCTGGGTGCGCAGGGCCGCCGCGGCGAACAACGCCAGCGCCAAACTGCGGACCGCGGCCGTCAAAATCTACCTCTTGGGGGTTGGCGGAGCGCTGAAATCCTTGGACGGAGGCGCGGGCGCCGGCGTATCGACGCCGGTGTCGGTGTCCATGCGCAGGGGAAGCTCGATGTAGGCGACTTTCTCCAGGCCGGGGTCGCCGCCGTCGGTGATGCGCAACCGGTAGGATCCCAAGGGGACATCAAACACCAGCCGGCCTTGCAGCGTCTGCGCGGCGGAGAGCGTGCGAAGCAGCCCGAACCAGTTTTCCACGCCCTCGCCGTTATCCAGTTCCGGATAGGTCTGGCCCTTTTGATCCTCCAGCGTGAACAGCGGAACGGAGACCTCCTTGCCGCCGCCGTTGGTGACCGAAAGGGTGACCAGCAAGAAGCGCTGCTCGGGAAAGCGCATCTTGAATTCGCTGCCCAATTGACTTCGCCAGCCGGTTTCGATGACATTGTATGTCAAGGGACCGACCGTGGCCCGCTCGCCCATCTGAAAATCCACCCGTGTCTGCTCCTGCTTGTTGGCGCACGCCGACAGGGCAAGGATGGCGGGCAACAGGGCCAACAATGGTACCGGTTTAAACATGAGGATCACCCCACAATCTAACGGTTCTCTCTGGCGAAGGCAATCCCTCACTGTACTATTGTTCTGGCTGGCCTGGGCGGCCGCGGCGGGGCCGTTTCAATCCGAGCATCCGCTGACCGGGCGCCGCATCGCGCCGGTGATGGGCGCCGGGGGCGCCGATTGGCTGGAGCGCGGCGAGCGGGAAAGCGAAGAGCATCCCGACGAGGCTCTGGAGGCGATCGGCATCAAGCCGGGGATGGTGGTGGCCGACGTCGGCGCGGGCACCGGATACATGACGCTGCGGCTGGCGCGGCGCGTGGGGCCGTCGGGAAAGGTTTATGCCAACGATATCCAGCCGGAGATGCTGCGGATGCTGCGGCAGAACGCGGCGCGCGCGGGGTGGAAGAGTATCGAAACCGTGCTCGGCACCGAAAGCGATCCGAAACTTCCCTCCGGCGCGCTGGATCTGATCTTGCTGGTTGACGTGTATCATGAATTTTCGCAGCCGCAAAAAATGCTGGAAAAGATGCGCGCCGATCTCAAGCCGGACGGGCGGCTGGTGCTGCTGGAATACCGCAAGGAAGATCCTAGTATCCCCATCCGGCCGGAGCACAAAATGAGCGTCGGCGAGGCCAGGACGGAGCTCGAGGCGGAGGGTTTCCATCTGCACCAGGTTCTGGAAATTCTGCCGCGGCAGCACATTCTGATCTTCACCAAGGCGGCGGCGCAATGAATCCCCAGACCGCCCCCGACAGCTTGCCCTATCTTCTGGAAGCCGTGGTGGGCGGCGCCATCGGCGCGTTTATCGCGATCGCCGCCAGCCTGCTGGGAAAGCGGGCGCTGAAATTTTCCCCGGACCTGTTGCTCGGCGCGGCGGGATACATCGCGGGCGTGGCGCTGACGCCGCACATCCCCTGGCATCAGAACACGATTCAATACCGGGTAGGCGACGCGGTGATCCGCAGCACCACCCGGCACATCCAGTATCCCTACCGCGTGGGCTTTCTCGCGGCGGTGCTGCTTCCGGCGATTTATGAAGTCATCCGGTATTTCGTCGAACGCCGCAGCGCGAAGGCGTAAGCCGCGCGGCTTACGCCGCCCGGACTACTGACCCGCGCCGGTTGCGCGCACGGTGGGATACTTGATGCCGAGCTGCTCCAGATAGGTGTCGTATTTCGACGGATCGTAGTAGAACTTCTTCATCTGGTCGCGGTACTTGGCCATGGTGGCGGCGTTGAGCCAGATGGCCGGCTTGTCTTCAGGCCGCAGCAGCGAAACGTATTTTTGATCCTTGGTTTGTACGTTGCGGAAATAATCCCAGGCCGCCTGAACCAGCTCGGGGTGCGTCAGGATGTCGATCATGGTCATCGCCTGGACTTTGGCGCCGGCGATCACGCCCTTGTGCGCGATGGGCGTGGCCATGGAGATCGCGTTGGCCCAGTTGTGGCCGGGACCGCCGGGAATATTCGACGGATAGCGAAGCGTGACGGTGGGAACGTTCCAGGAAACGTCGCCGATATCGTCGGAGCCTCCGCCCATCGGCTGATTCTGGCCGCCGCCTTCTTCGCCGGTGTTGTCGTTGGACTGCTCGCGCGGCGGGCGCAGCGGTGGAATTTTCGTCGCCAGGCCGCGCACCGGCTGCTTCAGCTCGGCCTGAAACGCCCTGGCGAGCTTTTGATCGTCCTCGGACCACTGCGGCAGCCCGACCTTCTGAATATTGGCGTACATCGCCTCGGCGATCGGTTTGTTGAAATAACCGGGCCAGGCGCTGCCGAGAACACGCTCGGTGTAGTCGGTGTCGGTCATCAGGGTCGCGGCTTTGGCCATGTTGTCGCCGATGCGCCACAGATTCATGATGTGATCGTAGTCGGCTTCGCGGAAGTAGAACCAGATGGAGGCGTTGGGCGGAACGACGTTGGGCTGATCGCCGCCGTTGGTGATCACGTAGTGAACGCGCGTGGCCAGGCGCAGATGTTCGCGGCGGAACTCGTAGCCGATGCTCATCAGCTCCGCGGCGTCCAGCGCGCTGCGCCCGCGCCAGGGCGCGCCGGCCGCATGGGCGCTTTCCCCTTTAAAGTTGTACTCGACCGAGACCAGCCCGTTCTGCGGGCTCGGCCCGTAGGAAACCCCCAGATTACTGGCGACGTGGCAGAACAGGACGACATCGACGTCCTTGAACATCCCGGCGCGCACATAGTAGGCCTTGGTCCCCACCAGTTCTTCGGCGACCCCGGGCCACAGGCGGATGGTGCCCTGAAGGTGCTCGCGCTCCATCACCTTCTTCACGGCCAGCGCGGCGATGATATTGAGCGGCACGCCGGAGTTGTGGCCTTCACCGTGGCCGGGCGCGCCTTCGATCAGCGGGTCATGGTAGGCGACCCCGGGCTTTTGCGACGCCTGCGGGATATCGTCGATATCGGAGCCGAGCGAGATCACCGGCTTGCCGCTCCCCCAGGACGCGACCCACGCCGTGGGAATGCCGGCGTATCCGCGTTCGACTTTGAAGCCTTCCTTTTCGAGAATGCCGGTGAGATATTTCGACGTCTCGAATTCCTGAAAGCCCAATTCGCCGAAGCTGAAGACGCTGTCGACCATGACTTGCGCCTGCTTTTTCATATGATCGATTTCGCCCATCAGGTCGGCTTTGATGGCGGCCTCTTTTTCGGGGGTCAGCTTATTCTGACCCCAGGCGCAGGCGGCCAGCAGCAGAAACGCGAGGGTGTTCTTGTACATCGGATCTCCTTTCGCGGGAAACTTCCAGCATATTGATTTGCGAGCCGGAGCGCAACCGGCGCGGGCCGCTCGCCCGTTCCCAAAACCTTGATAATATGCCGCTTGTAACGTACACGTACCTTCTGTTACTTCCCTGCTTTGCGCCAACCGTGTAGCCTTTTCCCATGATTGCCCCGAAACACTGCATCTCCGCAGCCCGGCTGATGGTTTTCCTGGCGCTCGGCGGGGGAACCGCATACGCGGGCTATATGTTCACCACGATCGACGACCCTAACGCGCAGTTCTATCCCGCCACGTTTGCCAATGCAGTGAACAACAGCGGCCAAATCGTGGGCTCGTACTCGACTGCCGAGTTCACTTCGACCGGGTTCCTCTATAACAGCGGCTCGTTCTCTGACGTAACCGATACAAATTTTCAATTTGGAAGCCATACAAACAGCACCTTTCCCAATGGAATTAACAGTTCCGGCGTGATTGTGGGCAGCTATAACAATTTTTTCGGCAATCGCGGATTTGAGTACAATGCGGGCACTTTCACCGACATAACCGTCGCAGGCTCCTTTGGCACCTACGCGACCGGGATCAATGACTCCGGGCAAATCGTCGGGTATTCCTACAACGGAACTATTGACAACGGTTTTCTGGATGCAAGCGGGGTTTTCAGCACGATCAGCGATCCCAACGCCGGCAGCTCTTTCGGGCAGGGCACCTTTCCGTGGGACATCAACAACTCGGGTGTGATTGTGGGCTACTACATCGACAGCAACAATATCGTTCACGGATTTATCGATCAGAACGGGGTTTTCACCACACTCGACGATCCTCAAGCCGGCCAGACCGCCGGCGAGGGCACGTATGCTTTGGGAATCAATAATCTGGGGCAGGTTTCGGGCTACTACGTGGTGCAGGGAACCGGTCAGGACTTGGGCCTGGATTATCACGGCTTTGTGTATAGTAACGGCGCTTTCACTCAGGTGGATGATCCGGACGCGCTGGCAACGGGCGGAACCGAAGTCTACAAGATCAATGACTCAGGTCAACTGGTCGGGAATTATACGTGCACCACATGCGGCGACAACTATCAGGGATTTCTGGCCACGCTGAATAATAGCGGAGGTTCGGCCACTCCGGAACCGTCAACCTGGGCCCTGCTTCTTCTTGGCCTGGTCATGGTAAAATTTTTCGACCATGTACACGGGTGCAGGCGTCGTTCAGGCCAGGCCCGGCCGGGAGGCGATTGAAGCCCAACTTGCGCGGATTCTGGCGGGCAACGAATTCCGGCGTTCTGAACGGCGGCGCGCTTTGCTGCGCTGGACGGTAAACCGCGCTCTCGACGGTAACGAAGATCCAATAAAAGAATACGAGATCGGCTTGGCCGTGTTTGGCAAGCCGAAGTCCTGGGATCCGCGCCTGGATCCGATTGTCCGCGTCGAGTTCAGCCGCATGCGCCAGAAGCTCCGGGAATACTATGCGGGGCAAGGCGCCGCCGATCCGATTCTGATTGAGTTTCCCTTTCGCGGTTACCTTCCGGTGTTCCACGCGCGGGAGGCGGCTGCGGAGCAGGCCGCCGGCGAGCCCGCGCCCGCAACCACGGAGCCCTCGTTGTGGCGGAGCCGCGGGACGATTGCCTTGGCGCTCGTGCTGGCGCTGCTTTCCGGCGCCGGGATATTTCTCGCCTCGAGCCGACTCCGCACGGCGCCGCCGCTTCCGACCGTCGCCGTCCTGCCCTTCAAGGATCTTACTCCGAGAGGCCAAAGCCAATACCTGAGCAACGGGATCAGCGAGGAGTTGACCGATTTGCTCGCCATGGCCCCGGATTTGCGGGTCATCGCCCGCACCTCCGCCTTTCATTTTCAGGGGAAAAACACGGATGTGCGGGAGATTGGGCGCGAGCTGGGAGCGGGCTGGGTAATCGAGGGGAGCATTTTGAGCGAAGGCGACCGCATCCGCGTCCTGGTGGAGCTGGATCGCACCGCGGACGGCGCCCGCTTGTGGAAATCGCGATACGAACGCGCGGCCAAGGACCTTCCGGGGATTGAAGAGGAGATCACGCAGGCGGTGGCGGGCGTTTTGCAAGTGCCGCTTCCGCCGCGGAGAGAGGTTGCGTTCGATCCAGGCCTGGACGCGCGTGATGAGTTTTTAAAGGGCGTCGATGCGGAGAGCAAGGCCGATCCCGCTTCGCTGGATCTGGCCGAAGCGCATTACCAGAACGCGCTCCGGCTGGCGCCGCGCTACGCGCTCGCGCACGTCCGGTTGGGCAGCGTATACCTGGCGCGCTCCGGGCGGACCGGCCCATCGCAGAAGGCGGCGCTGGAGAAGGCCCGGCAGGAACTGGACGCGGCCGTTTCGCTGGACCCCAAGCTTTCGGGCGCCAACGCCGGCTTAGCGCTGGCGAATTATTTGCTGACTTGGGATTGGCCGAGCGCCGAAGCCGGGTTCCGGCGCGCGCTCGCCTTGGGTTCCAGCAGCGCGGCGCATCAGACTTATGCCTGGGCGCTCATGACGCGGGGACGCTTTGCAGAATCGGAACGGCACTACCAGGAAGCCATCGAACGCGATCCGCTTGACTGCCTGCTTCGCTACAATTTGGCCACTTTGTACAGCCGCGAGGGCCGCGCCGCAGCCGCGCGCGGGGAATTAGAATCCTGCCTGGCGCGCGAACCCGACTGGTTTCTCGGGCGGATGGCGCTTGGATACTTCGAACTGTTTGACAACCGTCCGGACCAGGGGCTGAAAGATCTGCGGCAGGCGCGGCTCATGGCGCCCGGCAGCCCGGCTCTCGATGCCGGTTTCGCCATCGCCGATGCGGAATTGGGCCGCCGCGGCGAGGCCTTGGCGCGCCTGCGGCGAATGGAATCCGAGGCGGATACCAGGAATTACGTGCGCTACCAGTTGGCCATCGCCTGGGCGTACCTGAAGGACCGGGACCGGCTGTTTTACTGGCTCGGCCAATCCGTGGATCTTCACGAGCAGCAGGCATTAAATATGCGGATCGATCCGGTGCTGGAGCCCTATCAGCAGGATGCCCGCATGATCTCGCTCGAGCGGCGGACCGGCCTGCTTCCCTAGCGGTCCGCGGCGAGCTCTTTGCGGGCGCGCGCGCCCCAGGGGCGCACCTCGGCCCGGCGATGAGGGGGCATGGTGTTGACGGATTCGATGGCGCGGCGGAACATCTCCCGCGCCTGGTCTTGCCGGCCGGTCCGCTTCAGAGCGACGCCATGCCAATACAATCCTTCCGGATCGTAGGGACGGCGGGTGGTGAACTTTTCGAGCGCGGCAGCCGCCAGCCCGGCTTGCGATGCTCCCAGATACGCCGCGCCGAGCTCGCGCCAGACCTCGTTCTGGGCGAGCCTGTCGTCCAGCTCCGCCGCGGTTTTCAGATGACCAACCGCTTCGGCGAAGCGCTGCTGGCCGCGCGCGATCACCCCGAGCTGCATATGCGCGTCGGCGAACGAGGGATCGATTTCGACGGCGCGCGCAAATCGCGCGATCGCGTCGGTGTACTGCCGCCGCTTCTGATGAATCAAGCCGAGCTGGTACTGCGCGTCGTCGTCGTGTGGATTATTGGCCGCGATTTCCAGTTGCTGCTGAAAATGCTGCCGCGAGCGCAGGCCCGCGCCGAGATCGCGCAGGCGCGAAGCAAAAAGGAAATAGAGATAAATCAAAACCAGCGGCGACGCCAAAAAATACAGCGCGCCGCCAAGCAGCGCCATCACCAGCATCCCGAGCACGCCCGCGCTCCAGCCGGCGAACGTGATGCCGATCGCCGATGCCGTTCCCGAGCCGTACATCGTCCGCACCCCGATCGCCAGCAGAAACGTGAAGTAGAGGTTGGCGGCGAGATAATACCAGGGATCGCCGAGCGGCAGGACGGTGAAGGCGCGCAAAACGGCGAGCGGGAGATATCCGGCGGCCCAGGCGCTCATCGCCAGCATCAGCAGCGGGACATAGTCGGTGTTGAGCAGCACGGCGAAGCCGCCGTGTCCGGCGGCGGCGCGGACCAGGAGCATCGCCGGGACCATCACCACCGCCACCGCCAGCAGCGGCGCCAGATACGCACCCGGCATCCAGGCGATGAATTCCAGCAGAGCGGAGGAGGGCGCGCGCAGCGGGACGTCGCGCCAGTGCAGCAGCAGGGAGACACACAGCGCCGCAGCCGCCGCCATCCACAGCCGCCCGCGGTCGAGAACCCGGCCCATTGCCGCGGCGGGTTGAAGATAGATCAGGAAGAAATCAGCCAATCGTGTATGCCAAACTAAAATTTGTGACAGCCAGATCCAAGATCCGATCCACTACCATTTTGTCCGTTCGCCGCGATGGAAAGGTGGTGATGGCCGGCGACGGGCAAGTGACGGCGGGTTCGGAGGTGCTGAAAGCGTCGGCGAAGAAGCTGCGCCGGCTGTACGGGGGCAAGATTATCGCCGGATTCGCAGGCGCAACCGCGGACGCCTTCGCGCTGTTTTCGCGGTTTGAAACCAAGCTCGAGCAGCACAACGGGAATCTGGCGCGCAGCGTGGTGGAACTGGCCAAGGACTGGCGCACGGACCGCACGCTGCGCCATCTGGAGGCGCTGCTGCTGGTGGCCGATCCCCACGACACCTACATCGTCAGCGGAACCGGCGACGTCATCGAGCCCGACAACGACGTGGCCGCCATCGGCTCGGGCGGGCCGTTTGCCAAGGCCGCGGCCCGGCGCTGATCGAAAATACGAAACTTTCCGCGCGGCAGATCGTCGAAAAAGCCATGGCGATCGCCGGCCAGATCTGTATCTACACCAACGGCAACATCATATATGAGGAGCTCGGCTGATGGTCATCTATTTGCCCGCGCAAGCCGCCGAAGACACTCCGGTGCTCGATGAACTGACGCCGCGGGAGATCGTCCGCGAGCTGGATAAATACGTCATCGGGCAGGCGGAAGCCAAGCGCGCCGTGGCGATCGCGCTGCGCAACCGCATCCGCCGCCAGAAACTCGACCCGGAGATGGCCGAAGAGGTGATGCCCAAAAATATTCTGATGATCGGGCCGACCGGCGTCGGAAAGACCGAGCTGGCGCGGCGCCTGGCCAAGCTGGCCAGCTCGCCGTTCCTGAAGGTGGAGGCGAGCAAGTTCACCGAAGTCGGCTATGTCGGGCGCGACGTCGAGTCGATGATCCGCGATCTGGTGGAGATCGCCATCGATATGGTCCGCGAGGAGCGGTTGAGCGAAGTGGGCGAGCGCGCCGAGCGCAACGCCGAGGAGCGCCTGCTGGATCTGCTGATGCCGGCCCAGCCGGAGCCCACCGACTCGGCCGAGCGCACCCGGGAAAAGCTGCGCGAAAAGTTGCGGGCGGGAAAGCTCGACGACCGGCAGGTGGAAATCGACGTAAAGGAGCGCGGTCCCACCTTCGAGGTCTCCACTCCCAACGGCATCGAGGAGATGGACATCAATCTCAAGGAGATGCTGCCCGGCCTGTTCGGCGGCCGCACGCGCAAGCGCAAAATGCGGGTCAGCGAGGCCCTGGATTACCTGGTGCAGGAAGAAGAGCAGAAGCTGGTCGACATGGATCAGGTGACGCGCGTGGCGATCGAGCGCGTGGAGCGCAGCGGCATCGTTTTTTTGGACGAAATCGACAAAATCGCCGGACGCGAGGCGGGACATGGTCCGGACGTGAGCCGCGAAGGCGTGCAGCGCGATATTCTGCCCATCGTCGAGGGAACCAGCGTCAACACGCGCTACGGCTTCGTCCGCACCGATCATATTCTGTTCATCGCCGCCGGCGCGTTTCACGTCTCCAAGCCCAGCGATCTGATTCCGGAGTTGCATGGCCGCTTTCCCATCCGCGTTGAGCTAAAGTCGCTCAATGAGCAGGATTTCATTCGCATCCTGAAAGAGCCCAAGAACGCGCTGATCAAGCAGTATCAGGCGCTGCTCGATACCGAGGGCATCAAACTGACCTTCACCGAGGACGCGCTGGAGGAGATCGCCGCCTTCGCCGCGCGCGTCAACGAATCGACCGAAAATATCGGGGCGCGCCGGCTGCACACCATTCTCGAAAAGCTGCTGGAGGAGGTTTCCTTCGACGGCCCGGATCTGAAAAAGAAAGTGGTCCGGATCGACGCGGCTTATGTTCGCAAGCAGCTCGCCGAGATCGTCAAGGACCAGGATCTGAGCCGGTATATTCTGTGAGCCGCCGGAGGGGCCTAAGCCGCCTGCCCGCCGTGGGGCTGGTTCTGGCCGGCTGCGGATACATCGGACCGCCGCAAGCGCCTTCGCTGGCGATCCCGCAGCGCGTCAGCGACCTTGCGGTGGCCGAGCGCGGCGATCAGATCCTGGCGCAGTTCACCATCCCCTCGATGAGCACGCAGGGGCTGCCGCTGAATTCTATTCGCTCGGTCGAGCTGCGCGCCGGCCCTACGCCGAATCCGTGGAATCAGGCGGCTTGGGAAGCCTCGGCGGCGCGAATCGAAATTCCGGCGTCCGCGCCCGGCGCGTTGAGCAAAGCAATTCCACTCCAAAAAGACTGGATCGGCAAAGAAGTGACCATTGGCGTGCGCGCCACCGGACCCAAGGGGAAAACTTCGGACTGGTCGAATCTGCGCCAGCTCACCATCGCGCCGCCGCTCGCCGCACCGGCCGATTTCAAGGCGGAAAACACGCCGCGCGGAATCGAGCTGTCCTGGCGCGGTTCGGCGCCGCACTATCATATTTTCCGCGCAACAGGCAACGCGGCGCCGGAGCCGCTGGCGGACTCGGATCAGACCAACTGGCTCGATTCCACCATCGAATACGGCACATCGTACCTCTACTACGTTCAGGGCTTCCGCGGGGAGCTCCAGCAGAGCCCGGTGGCCGGGCCGCAAGCGATCACCCCCGAGGACGTCTTCGCGCCCGCGATCCCCTCCGGCTTGACCGCCGAGCAGGGGACGAACGCCATCGAGCTTTCCTGGGAGCGCAACACCGAGCCGCGGTTTCGAGGTTACAACGTCTATCGGTCCGTGGACGGCGGGCCGTTTGTAAAGATCGCATCGCTGATCACGGCGCCGGCCTATTCCGACCGCGACATCGCCCCCGGGAAAAAATATCGTTATCAAGTCTCCGCCGTGGCCGTCAACGGCAAGGAAAGCGAGCGGTCCGCGGCGGTGGAAGTCGCCGCGCAGTAGGCTTCCGGACACTCCTGTAACCGGATGGCGCGGGAGAGGCGTCCAAACGCACAACACGCTCGGAAAAAGCATCGGAGGTGTATTACTGGTACCAGAGTCAATGGCGCAAGCTCACCGGCGCGGACTGACGATTCTCACCGTCGGCCATTCCACGCATCCGCTTCCGGAATTTCTGTCGATCCTCCGGGCGAACGGCGTCGAACAGGTGGCTGATGTGCGGACCATCCCCAAGTCGCGGCGCAATCCGCAATTCAACCGTGATGCCCTGGCGAAGTCGCTGCCGGAACATGGGATCGCCTATCATCACCTGCCCGGCCTGGGCGGCCTGCGCCATCCGCGAAAAGATTCGATCAATCTCGGTTGGAAAAACGCGAGCTTCCGCGGCTACGCCGATTACATGCAAACGCCGGAGTTCGCAGAAAGTCTCGCGGAGCTGATCGGTCTTGCGCGCGGGCGCCGCACCGCGATGATGTGCGCGGAAGCGGTGCCGTGGCGATGCCATCGTTCGCTGATCGCCGACGCGCTGCGGGCCCGCGGCATCGAAGTGGAAGATATCCTGAGCGCCACCAGCCGCAAACCGCACCATTTCACCCCGTTCGCGAAAATCGACGGCGAATCCGTCACCTATCCGGGAATTTTAGCGGGCGGAGTCTGACGCCGGCAGAGGCTTCAGCCGGCGCGCGCCAGCAGCCTCGCCGGGGCGGGGCGGTCCTCGGGCCGGTCGAGGCGCAGCGAAATCAACTCGTGAATCAGGGTTCCGGCCCAGCGATAAATGTTGTGTTCGCGCAGATAAGCGCGCATCCTTGCCATTCGCGCGCGCTTCTCTTCTGGTGGCATCGCCAGAGCCCGGTGGATCGCCTCGGCCAGTTCGCCGGTATCGTAGGGATTCACCACCAGGGCGTCCACCAGTTCGTGGCTTGCGCCGGCGAAGCGGGAAAGAATCAGGGCGCCCTGTTCGTCGGCGCGGGAGGCGACAAATTCCTTAGCGACCAGATTCATGCCGTCGTGCAGCGAGGTCACCATGCATAAATCGGCCGCGCGGTAATACGGAAGAATTTCGCGGTGGCTGTGATGCCGCGGCAGAAAGACGATCGGCCGCCAGGCGCCGGCCTCGAAGCGGCCATTGATGCGCGCGGCTTCCTGCTCAACCTCCTCCAGCAGATCGTGATAGCGGCGGATGTGGGTGCGGCTCGGTGCGCCGATCTGCACAAAGGTGAACTGCCCCCGGTAGGACGGGAACTTTTCGAAAAACATCTCAATCGCGCGGAAGCGCTCCGGGATGCCCTTGGTGTAATCGACGCGATCGACGCCCACGCCGAGCATGGCCGCATCCACGCCCAGGTTGCGGAACAGCGCCAGGCGGTCCTCCACCGCCGCGGCCGGCGGGTCGCCGCAGGGAAATGTCACGCTGATGGGGAACGGGCGCACGGCGCTCAGATGCCCGTGGCGCGTCACCGCGAAGCGTTCGCGGTCGATGCGCGATTCGAGCGCGCGGTCCACCGTCTCCAGAAAATTATTGCAGTGCGACTGGATATGAAACCCGATCAGGTCGGCGCCCAGCAACCCGTCCAGCAGCTCGCGCTGCCACGGGCAGATGCCGAACGCTTCGGGATTGGGCCACGGGATGTGCCAGAAAATCGCGACTCGCGCGTCCGGCCGCGCCTCCTTGATCATGCGCGGAACCAGGGCGAAGTGGTAATCCTGCACCAGCACCAGCGGATTTGTCTCGCCGGCGGCTTCTTCAAGGAACACATCGGCGAAGCGGCGGTTCACCGCCTGATACTGCTCCCAATCCTGGGCGCGGAACAGCGGCCGGGTGTGCGCGATGTGGCACAGCGGCCACAGCCCCTCATTGGCGAAGCCGAGATAAAATCCGTGCTCCTCTTCCTCGGTCAGCCAGACTCGCCGCAGCGTATATTGCGGGGAATCGGGCGGCACGCGAATATGATCGCGCGCGTCCACCGTTTCCCGGTCGGCGCTGCCGGTGCCTTGCGCGATCCAGGTGCCGTCGGTCGAGCGGAGAATCGGCTCCAGCGCGGTCACCAGGCCGCTGGCCGGAATCGAACATTTCACTTCGCCATTGTTGCGGATGTGCTCATAGGGCTCGCGGTTGGAGATCGCGAAGATCCGGCAGTGCCCGGCCCTGCTTTCCACGAACGCGCGCAGGCGTTCGGCAGTCCACTGCGACTCGCCGGCGTCCCGCAGCCGCGCCTCTTCTTGCGCCGCGGCGCGCGCCGCGTGCAGAGTGGTCGCAAGCTGGGCCACTTCGCGGCTGAGCGGCCCGAAGGAGTCCTCCGGCGGAAGCTCCGGCGTTGCTCCGGCCGATCCGCGGCGAACCTCCCCCAGCCATTGCGTGAGCCGCCTGAGCGGCCGGCGCAGGCTCCATTGCAGGATCAGTAGAGTGAGGCAGATGATCAGCGCCGCCTGCATGGCCAGCCCGGTGAGGGCATTTTTCCAAAGCGCCCGCTGCCGCGCTTCGATATATGCCGCATCGTGAAAAAGGGCCAGCGTTCCGGCCGGCGCTCCATTCACCACGACCGGCAGCGCGTAGACGTGCATCAACTGGCCGCGCGACCTGAAAAACCGGGAATGCAGATAGGCGCGCGGCGGCTCCTCCAGCCGCGCCGCCAGGCCCGAACTGGCCGCGATCGGCTGCGCCTGCTCGTTGTAGATGGCGACCCCGGCCAGCCGCTGCCGGTTCTGAAACGCGTTCACCAGAACCTGCAACGGCGCCGGCGAGACCGGAGCCATCAGCGGCGCGGCCGATTTTTCCAGGCTTTCGGCGAGCAACGCCGCGTGCCGTTCCAGGTCGCGCCGCAGGGCGCTGGTTTCGCTCTGCGTCTGATACAGGGCGATCCCCACCGACACCAGGGTCACTCCGGCGACAAGCGATAAATTCAAGCGGACGCTGAGGCGCATTTGCCGGCCTGTTCGTTGACCCTTGCAAGCCGAAGCCCATTCTCTGCTGCTTGAACTTACCGTGTGGATTTTCAGCGCCGCCGGAAAGATTTACGCGATTTACGCAAACGTTTCAGGCCCGCGATTGGAACACCAGCACATCGGAGCTGAATGTTAACCGCGTCGCGCCCACCGGCGGGGACCGGAATGGTCGATAGATCGAGCGCAAAACGTCGCGCACCGCGGATGCGGACAGATCCGCCGCGTGAGTGACGCGCCGCCGGTCAATCAGACGGAATTGCGCAAATTGCTCGATGGTTCTGGCGGCGCGGTCGCGCCCGGCGCCGCGCAGCTCGATCAGGTCGCCGGGAGCGGGAACGGCGATCAGCACACGGCCGCCGGGAGCAAGAACGCGCTGGAATTCGGCCGCGTTCATCCGCGCATGAATCGACCAAACCAGATCGAATGAGCCTTCCGGATAGGGGATGAAGCGATCGGCGTTGGCCACGATCCATTCGCACTGCGGATAGCGGCGCGCGGCCAGAACGGCGGCGCGGGTGGAGATATCGATCCCATGGCCGCAAAAGCCGATCTCGCCCGCCAGCGTTCCGAGGTAGAACCCATCGCCGCACCCGGCGTCGAGCACCCGGCGGGAGGAACCGGCGATGGAGGCAATCGCATCGGCCAGCGGCCGCGTCACGCCCAGATCGTGCAGCCGCCGCCGCGCCGCCACCACCTCCGGGGAATCGCCCGGCTGGCGCGAGCGCCGGTCCTGCGGCTGGAGCAGATTTATGTAGCCGCTGCGGGCGATGTCAAAGCAGTGGCCTCGCGGGCAGACCACGCAGCGCTTTCCACGTTCAAGCGGAGCGCCGCAGCCGCGCACAGTACACAGCAGCAATCCGGATTATCGGCCTTCGTCTTCGATGGCGATTTTGAGCGCGCGCAAAAATTTCTGATCCTGCGATGTAAGTTTAATCTTGCCCACCTTGCGCCGGCTGTTCTCCGGCGGCGAGTTGAGCTCCACGGTATCGCCTTCCTCGGTTTCCTCGGCGTCTTCGCGCTTATTGAAACCGATGGTGGCCTCCAGAACCAGGAACACATCGTAGCCGGCGCGTTTAATTTCACCCATCGCCGCGGCAATCCGGTCGGAATCGGAGAGCGATTCGTTGATGGCGTTGCCGAGTTCCTGCATGAGCTCCTTCAATCGATCTTCCAAGTGATTCCTCTTTTCTCCGCTGGGGGCGACCCTCCGATCCATCCCGCTGCAACCGCCTGTCCAAACCAGTCCGCCAACGGCCGCCCGCAGCGAACCACCTTCAGCATAACATCTGATGTCGCCGCCGGCGTTTCGGTTCCCTCCCTGGCCGCACTCTTCTTCTTCCTTCTTATCGGCCGCCGTCACGTTTCCCATCAGCGATGTTTTCCGGGTTTGTTAGCATGAGTATACAACCGATGGGGCGGCTCATCCAGCGCTTTTTCGCTCACGTGCTGCCGGGCGTGATCCGGCCGCTGCACGCGCTGTGGAACCAGATGATCGGCTTCGTTTTTCTGGTGCTGGCGGCGAGCCCGGTACCCTCAATCGTCCGCGGCATCCGGACCTATCGTTCCGACAGCGAGAGCCTGTTTCGAATCGTGCTCTCGGCTGTTTTCTCCCTGATCATGCTCTATTTCGGAATTACTTCCCTGTGGCGCGCGCGCAAAATTTCCCGCTCATGACCAATCCCAACGAACGTCCCGGCCAATATCCTTTCACCCGCGGAATCTATCCGGAGATGTACCGCGCCCGCCCCTGGACCATGCGCCAGTACGCCGGATTCGGCACCGCCGAGGAAAGCAACCGCCGCTACCGCTACCTGCTCTCGCAAGGCACCACGGGATTATCGGTGGCCTTCGATCTGCCCACCCAGATGGGCATGGACTCCGATCATCCCCTCGCCAAGGGCGAAGTGGGACGGGTGGGCGTGGCCATCTGCTCGCTCGCCGACATGGAGCGGCTCTTCGACGGCATCCGCCTGGATCAAGTCAGCACGTCGATGACCATCAATTCGACGGCGGCAATCCTGCTTTCGCTCTACGTTCTGGTCGCCCGGCGGCAGGGCGCCGATACGCGCAAGCTTTCCGGAACCGTGCAGAACGACATTTTGAAGGAATATATCGCGCGCGGGACGTATATTTATCCGCCGCGTCCGGCCATGCGGATCATCACCGATCTGTTCGCCTGGGCCGGACGGGAACTGCCGGAGTGGAACACGATCTCGATCAGCGGATATCACATCCGCGAGGCGGGCTCGACGGCGACTCAGGAGGTCGCCTTCACCCTGGCCAACGCCATCGCCTATGTCCGCGCGGCGGTCGACGCCGGCCTGGAGGTGGATGCGTTCGCGCCGCGCCTGTCGTTCTTTTTTAACGCGCACAACAACTTCCTGGAGGAGATCGCAAAATACCGCGCGGCGCGGCGGCTGTGGGCAAAGATCATGAAGGAGCGCTTCGGCGCGCAAAATCCGAAATCGATGATGCTGCGCTTCCATACCCAGACCGCCGGCTCGACCCTGACCGCACAGCAGCCCGACGTGAACGTGATTCGCGTGGCGCTACAGGCGCTGGCGGCGGTGCTGGGCGGGACGCAGTCGCTGCACACCAATGCGCGCGACGAGGCGCTGGCGCTGCCCACCGAGGAGTCCGCGCGGCTGGCCCTGCGCACCCAGCAGATCCTCGCCTATGAGACCGGCGTGACCAAGGTCGCCGATCCGGTGGGAGGAAGTTTCGCCATCGAACAGATGACCGATGAGATCGAGCGCGGCGCCTCCGATTACATCGCCCGCATCGATGCCATGGGCGGAACGCTCGCCGCCATCGAGCAGGGCTATATTCAATCCGAGATTCAGAACGCGGCCTACGCCGATCAGCAGGCCGTGGAGCGCGGCGAAAAGATCGTCGTCGGCGTCAATAAATTTCGACTCGGCGAGGAGCACCCGCCTTCGACCTTCCGCGTCGATCCCGAGTTGGAGCGCTTGCAAATCGAACGGCTGCGCCAGTTGCGCGCCTCGCGCGGAGCCGGGGTGAACGCGAAGCTCGACGATCTGGAACGCGCCGCGCGCGGCGCCGAAAATCTCATGCCAAAAATTCTGGCCGCCTGCGAGGCGATGGCCACGGTCGGGGAGATCTCGGACCGGCTGAGAAAAGTCTTCGGAGAGTACCGGGAGCCGTAGCGGACGCCCGGCGGTTTGCCGCGGGCCGGAGAACAGGCGACATGCGCGAGATTCACATCGTCGGCGGCGGGTTGGCCGGATGCGAAGCGGCCTGGCAGGTGGCGCGCGCCGGCGGCCGCGCGATCCTTTACGAGATGCGCCCGCAGCAGCAGACGCCGGCGCATAAAACCGCGGAGCTGGCCGAGCTGGTGTGCAGCAATTCGCTCAAAACCGAGCAGGAAAATTCGGCGCCCTGGCTGCTCAAAGAGGAACTGCGTCGGCTGGGATCGTTGCTGATGAGCATCGCCGCGCGGACCCGCGTCCCGGCCGGCCATGCCCTGACCGTCGACCGGGAGCGGTTCGCGGCCGAGGTCACCCGCGCCATCCAGGCGGAGCCGCGGATTGAAGTCCGCCGCCAGGAAGTGGCCTCGCTCGATCCGAAGCGCACCTGGATCATCGCCAGCGGGCCGTTGACTTCCGACGCGCTGGCCGCCGAGATCGCCCGCCTCACCGGAAGCGGGCGGCTGTTTTTCTACGACAGCATCAGCCCCATTGTGGACGCCGAAACCGTCGATACATCCATCGCCTTCCGCGCCTCGCGCTATGGAAAATCGCTCGACGGAAGCGGCGATTATCTGAACTGCCCGCTCGACCGGGCCCAGTATGAGGCGTTCGTCGACGCCCTGCTGGCGGCGCAAAGCGTTCCCGCGCATATCGAGCAGGATCAGTGCCGCTATTTCGAAGCGTGCCTGCCCATTGAAGAGCTGGCGCGGCGCGGCCGCGACACGCTGCGCTTCGGCCCCATGAAGCCCACCGGGCTGATCGATCCGCGCACCGGCAGGCGGCCCTACGCGGTGGTGCAGCTTCGCGCCGAAAACGCGCGCGCCGGAAGCTACAATCTGGTGGGGTTTCAGAATCACATGCGGTTTGCCGAGCAGGCGCGCGTGCTGAGGATGATCCCCGGCCTGGAGCACGCCGAATTCCTGCGCTACGGCCAGGTGCATCGCAACACCTATATCAACGCGCCCGCGCTGCTCACCCCGGCGCTTCAGTTGCGGACCGCGCCGAATGTTTTTTTCGCCGGCCAGATCTGCGGCGTCGAAGGCTACGTGGAATCGATCGCCACCGGGCTGGCCGCGGGCCGCGCGGCGATGGAAGATGCTCCGCGGCCCTTCCCGCGCGAAACCGCGATCGGTTCCCTCTGCGCCTACGTTTCTTCTGCCGACGCGCGCGATTATCAACCCGCCAACATCACCTTCGATCTGCTGCCGAAGCTCGAAAATCCGCCGCGCGACAAAAAGCGGCGGCACGCCGAAATTTGCCGGCGCGCCGCGGCCGCGCTCGAGGAATTCCTGTGCGCGCATGTCTGAGCTGAAGGCCGCCGCGGATCGCTATCTCGCGTCGCTCGCCCGCGAAAACGCTTCGCCGCACACGCTGCGCAATTACCGGACCGACTTAGAGGATTTCATCGAATATTTTTCGCCGCCGGAGGCCGCGCCCGCCCGGCCCGGACAGATCGACGCGCCGGCGCTGCGGGAGTGGCTCTCCTCGCTCTACGATCGGCGGCTTGCGGTGGTCACGATCCGCAGAAAGCTCGCCGCGGTGCGTTCGTTTTTCTCATTCCTGCTGCGCCAGGGAGCCGTGCGCGGCAACCCCGCCAGGCTGGTGCGGACGCCCAGGGCTCCGAAACGTATTCCGCTGGTGCCGACGGCGGAGCAGACCAATTCGCTGCTGGACGCCATCGCCGCCGGCCGCCTGGAACGGCCGCATCCCCAGCGCGATCTGCTGCTGTTTGAGCTGCTCTACGGCTGCGGGCTGCGGGTGAGCGAGCTGGCCGGATTGAATCTGGACGACTTCGATTTTTCCGGGCGATGGATTCGCGTGCGCGGCAAGGGCCGCAAGGAGCGCCAGGTGCCCTACGGCGCGAAGGCGGCGGCCGCGCTGGAACAATATCTGCCCAAGCGCCAAAGCAGGCCGGGCGAGCGGGCGCTGCTGGTGAATCATCGCGGCTCCCGGTTGAGCGATCGCGGAGCGCGCGGCATCGTGAAACTCTACGCGCGGATTTTATCGGGCGATTCGTCGCTGCATCCGCACAGCCTGCGGCATGCCTTCGCCACGCACTTGCTGGCCGACGGAGCCGATCTGCGCGCGATCCAGGAGTTGCTGGGCCATGCGCGGCTGTCGACCACGCAGAAGTACACGCAGGTGTCGCTGGCGGATCTGCTGGCGGTTTATGACCGCGCCCACCCCCGAGCCAAATAACGTTGCTCAGCCGCCCGCCCGCGATCCCCTATGATGAAAGCTGAATGCCGGCCGGACTTCGGAAGTTGCCCTCCGTCGAGGAAATCGCCGCGAGCCTGCCGGACGTGGAGGCGCCGCGGGCCCTGATCGTCTCCGAGGCGCGCCGCGTTCTGGCGGAGATGCGCGCCCAATGGCGCGCCGGACAGGAGCCCGATGCCGCGCAAGCCGCCGCGCACGTCCGTGAATCGGTCGCCCGGCTCGCCCGGCCGTCGCTCCGGCGGGTGATCAACGCCACGGGCGTGATTCTGCACACCAATCTCGGCCGCGCGCCGGCCGTTCCCTTCACTCCGCTGGAAGGCTACTCGAATCTGGAATACGACCTCGCGGCCGGACAGCGCGGCAAACGCGATTCTCACCTTGCGCCGCTCATCGAGCGGCTCCTCGGTAAATCCGGAATCGCGGTGAATAACAACGCGGCGGCGGTGCTTCTGGTGTTGAACGAGCTGGCGCGCGGCGGCGAAGCCATCGTTTCCCGCGGCGAGCTGATTGAAATCGGCGACGGCTTCCGCATCCCCGAGATCATGGCCGCCGCCGGCGCGGAGCTGCGCGAAGTGGGCACCACCAACCGGACCCATATCGACGATTACCGCGCCGCCGCCGGCCCGCGCACCCGCCTCATCCTGCGCGTCCATCCCAGCAATTTCCGCATCCGGGGATTCACTTCCAGGCCGCGCCTTCCGGAACTGGCCGCGCTGGCCCGCGAGCGCGGGCTGCCGCTCTACGAAGATCTGGGCAGCGGCTGCCTCGCCGATCTGCGGCCGTTCGGAATCGACGAGCCGCGCGTCTCGGAAAGCCTGGATGCCGGCGTCAATCTTGTCTCCTTCAGCGGCGACAAGCTTCTCGGCGGCCCGCAAGCCGGACTGATCGCCGGCGACCCGGAGCTGGTGGCGCGGCTCAGGCGGAATCCGCTGTTCCGCGCGCTAAGGCTGGATAAGCTGATCACGCAGGCGCTCGAACAAGCCCTGCGCCACATGCTCTTCGAGCGATGGAGTGAAATTCCCGCGCTGCGCATGATCCGCGCCACCGCGCAGGAGATTCGCCAGCGCGCCGAACGCATTCGCGCGGCAATTCCCGCTTTGGAAATTCTCGAAGGCCGCAGCGTCGCCGGCGGCGGATCGGCTCCCGAGCAGTCCCTGCCGACTTGGCTGCTGGCGGTCCCCGGCGATGCGATGGCAAGGGAACAGGCGCTGCGCGCCAGCCAGCCGCCGGTCATCGGCCGCATCGAGGACGACCGGCTGGTGCTCGACCTGCGAACTGTTTTAGAGGAAGAAGAAGATTTGCTGACGCGGGCGCTGCGCGGATTAGGCGCGCTCTAAATAAGTCGCTTCCGAGGTCGATACGCGGATCTTTTCGCCTTCGTTAATAAACGGCGGCACTTGCACCACCAGACCCGTTTCGAGCTTGGCCGGCTTGGTCACGTTGGAAACCGTGGCGCCCTTCAATCCCGGCTCGGTTTCCACCACCGTCAGGGTCACCGACGGGGGAAGCTCCACGCTGATCGGCTTGCCTTCGTAGAACTCAACGTTCACCTTCAACTGCGGAATCAAAAAACTGGTGGCGTCGCCGAGAATGTCCTTGGTCAGGTGCATCTGCTCGAAGGTCTCGGTGTTC
>JAJPIT010000026.1 GCA_021324615.1 Terriglobia bacterium
CGCTCCATGCGGGAAACGCCGCCAATGGGAAACATGATAATTTCGGTGGTCCGCACACCAAAGCGGCCGGCGATGGCGGCGTGCCCGGTTTCGTGCAGCAGGACGCTGGCGAACAACCCCGCCAGAAACAGCGCGTAGCTGCTCATCGCCTGGCCGCTGCCAAGCCCGGTGACCGCCAGGAAAACGATCAGCAGAATGAAGGTAAAGTGCAGCCGTACGGGCACGCCGAACAGGTTGAAACCGCGCAGCGTGCCGGCGGTGGCGCTGTGGTGATTGGACGCTCGCGCAAGTTCCACGAGTCAACAATAACAGAAGAGGCTCGAAATCAGCCTAAGGAGAAACCCCGAGACAGGATGCAGGGAAACGCTGATTTGCCCGCCTAAATCGGCCAGCGGGGGCTCACTTGCGTTTTTTTGCTGGGCATGGGGCCGGGACCGTCGCTGGAGCTTTTGTGCCCGGGCACGTTGGAGAAGTCGATCTCCGAGCTATCGAACTGCACCTGCCGGTCGAGAACCATCTCCAAAGTGGTGCCCTTGGCGAGCACGGCTTCCGGCCCGCGGGTGAACAGGACGCCGATCAGCCCGGCGGTTGCGCCGGCGGCCGCGCCGATGCCTGCGCCCATTCCGGCAGCGCCACTGGCTGCTCCGGCCAGCGCGCCGACGCTCGCGCCGGCGCCGGCGGTTTCGGCGACAGTCTTAAGATCGCCGGATTTGTTGCCCTCGCTCTTGATGGTGCCTTCCTTGCGGTCCAGTTCTTCACTGGCGCGGCCGTCGAGCCCGCTGACCCGCGCGCGGAAATCGCGGGTGGTGCCGTTGGGCAGCGTCAGCGAATCGAAGCGCAGATGAAACTCGCCGCGCCCCTTCATTTTTCCAGGGCGCTGGACCTGAGTGATGGTTCCTTCCACGTAGCTGCCGGGCGGGATGACGATACGTCCATCGACAAGAATGGGGAAAACCGTTTCCAGATAAACGCGATCGCCGGGCGCGGAATTTTTGGTGCTGACGCTGTTGATCAGGCTGAGCGGGATGTGGGTGCCCGGCTCTACCGTGTACACCTTCTTCGCTTCCGGCTGCGCTTGGGCGGCTCTGGAGTCCTGTTTGGCGTCCTGGGCCAGGCCCAGCGCCGCGATACATACCAACGGCACTACGCGCGAAACCATGGCGGCTCCTCGAAATCAGTTTAGCGTAGAAGCCTCGCCCGCGGGACGGCGCGGGCGCGCTTGATCTCGACGGTTCGTTTACGCCAGCGCGGATTTATACAGCGCCACGAGCTTGGCCCAGGCGCGCTCGGCGTCCGGCTTGTTATAGATCGGCTTTCCGTTCGGCTGCGGCGGCATATCGGGCACGCACCAGCCGTGCAGCGACTGGGAATAGACTTCGATCTCGGCCCGGTCGCCGAATGCCTCGCGAAGTTTGTCCTTGGCCTCCGGCTGCCGCTGATCGTCGTTGGAGGCGATGCCGAAATACATCCGGGCTTTGATCTTCGGCGCGAGCAGATGCGGGCTGTCGGGCCGGTCCGTCACCAGGCCGCCGCCGTGAAACGATGCGCCCGCGCCCAGACGATCCGGCACGGCGGCGCAGGTTCGCACCACCAGCGCTCCGCCCATGCAGTAACCCTGGGCGCCGATCTTCTTCGATTTGTTCACCTGTTTTTGAGAATCGAGAAAGGCGACGTATGCGGCGGCATCTTTTTCGCAAGCGCCGGGTGCGTTGACCGACGCCATTAAAGGGTTGATCTTGCCGCGGTCGCGCGCGAAGTCGACCGTCGAGGCGTCTTCAAACTGCGGGGATTTGCTGACGCGATAGAACGGATTCGGCACCAGCACGGAATAGCCTTCGGCGGCGATACGTTTGCCGATTTCGCGCATCGACGGCCGCAGCCCGAACGCGTCGGTCCAGATCAGCACGCCGGGATGCGTGCCGCTGGCCGGGTGGATGAACGCGGCGTCGCAAGTTCCGTCCGGCGTTTTGATTTCGACGTTGGTTTCGACCAAGGGCAGTCCGGCGGCCGGGGATACGCCAGCGGCGGCGATTCCCGCCGCGACGGATGCCACGAAATCGCGGCGATGGGGATGCGGGTTGTGTTTGTCTTCAGCCATGGAAATCCTTTCTTGGAACCGAGTATATCCCGCCCGGCGCCGGATCGGCGAAAATCGGATCAGCGGGCGTGATGGGCACCATCCTTGTTCTTCTGCTTCAGAGCGCGCTGGCGCAGCAGATCCAGTTGCCGCGAGCGCTCCCGCAACTCCAGGGCAGGATTCTGGTGGCGGCTTCGAAATCGCGGGATCCGGACCTTGGCCGGTCGGTGATCCTGGTGATTCACTGCGGCGCCGATGGCGTGGCCGGGCTGGTGGTGAATCGTCCGGCGGCGGGCGCCAGGCCGCGCACCTGGTTTGGCGGTCCGATCGCGCTCGGGGTGCGGGAATTGTTCCGTTCGGCAACGCCCGCAAAGGACGCCGAGCGGATCTTCGCCGACGTTTACCTGACCCGCAAAATCGACGACCGCCCCGGATCGCGGGTCTACGCGGGATACGCCGGCTGGTCCGTTCCGCAGTGGCAAAGCGAGATGGACCGCGGGCTGTGGCGGGTGATTCCGGCCGAGGCGCGCATCGTCTTTGATCCCCATCCGCAGACGCTATGGCGGCGGATTTCGGCCCAACTGCCGTAGCAAAGCGCCGGCGGAGCGGCGGCGGAGCCCTTTCCGCATCTGTCTGGCGACATCGCCGTGTTACAATGAGGTTTTTGCATTTCCATCGCTCATAAATTCACGGGAGGCAGCGCGCGTGGCGGATCGTATGCGGCACATTTTCACGTCCGAGTCGGTGACGGAAGGTCACCCGGATAAGATGGCGGATCAGATTTCCGACGCGGTGCTCGACGCGGTCCTGGCGGAAGATCCCATGGGCCGGGTGGCTTGCGAAGTGCTGGTCACCACCGGAATCTGCGTCGTTTCCGGGGAGATCACCACCAAGACGTACGTCGATGTGCCCAAGCTGGCGCGCAGCGTGATCCACGAGATCGGCTACACCGACGCGGAAATGGGTTTCGATTCGAAAACCTGCGGGGTTTTGAATACCATCCAGAGCCAATCGCCCGATATCGCGATGGGCGTCGATACCGGCGGTGCGGGCGACCAGGGGCTGATGTTCGGCTACGCCTGCGATGAAACGCCGGAGCTGATGCCCATGCCGATCATGCTGGCGCACAAGCTGGTGCGGCGGTTGAGCGAGGTTCGCCGCTCCGGCGGGTTGAGTTTTCTGCGGCCGGATGGCAAGAGCCAGGTGAGCGTGGAGTATATCGACGGCAAACCGGCGCGCATCGACGCGGTGGTGGTTTCCACCCAGCACGACGACGACGTTTCCACCGAAACGCTGCGCAGCGAAGTGAGAAAGCACATCATCGATCCGGTGCTGCCCCCGGACATGATCGACGCGGGGACAAAGTATCACATCAACCCGACCGGGCGCTTCGTGATCGGCGGCCCGCACGGCGACACGGGACTGACCGGCCGCAAAATTATCGTCGATACCTACGGCGGCATGGGCCGCCACGGCGGCGGCGCGTTTTCGGGCAAGGATACGACAAAAGTTGACCGTTCGGCGTGCTACATGGCCCGCTATATCGCGAAAAACGTGGTGGCGGCCGGGCTCGCGCGGCGCTGCGAAGTGCAGCTCGCCTACGCGATCGGCGTGGCCGAGCCGGTTTCGGTGATGGTGAATACGTTCGGCACGGGAACGGCGCCGGAACAACACATCGTGGAGCTGATCCGCGCGAATTTCCCGCTGACGCCCAAGGGCATGATCGAGCACCTGAAACTGCGCCGGCCGATTTACCGCAAGACCGCGTCGTTCGGGCATTTCGGACGCACCGAGGACACCTTCAGTTGGGAAGCCACCGATAAAGCCGAACTGCTGCGGCAGTCCGCGGCGCCGGCCGCCGCCGCGCGCACCTAAGAATCCGATGGCGTTCGTTGAAGGCTGCAAGCACTCCCTCGAGATCACCGTCCCGGCGGCGGAGGTGGAAAAGGAAACCGAGCGCGCGGCCGCCGAAATCCAGAAAAAAGTCCGGCTGCCCGGTTTCCGGCCCGGCCACGCTCCGTTGTCGATCGTCAAGACGCGTTTTGCCGGCGACATCCGCCAGGATGTGCTGGAAAAGCTGGTGCCGAGATTTTTCCAGGCGGCGGTCGAGAAGGATCATCTGAAAATCGTCGGCCGGCCGGACGTGACCGAAGTGCATTTCCAGGCCGGTGAGCCGCTCAAGTTCAAGGCTGAGTTTGAGGTCGCGCCGGAGTTCGAACTGGGCGAATACCGCGGCATCACGATCCCCTACGATGAGCCCACGGTCACCGAGCAAGATGTGAACGAGCGGCTGGAGGCGTTGCGGCAGCAAAAGGCCGAGTTCGTCAACGAAGAGCCGCGGCCGCTTGCCGATGGCGATTACGCGCTGGTTTCGCTTGAAAGCCTGTCCGGGCTGGCAGAGAAGATTCAACAGGACGAAATCAGCTTGAAGATCGGGGATGAGGCCACGCTCCCGGCGTTCACCGAGAATCTGCGCGGCGCCTCGCCCGAGGAGACGCGCGAATTCGAAGTGAGCTATCCGGAGGATTACGACCGCAAGAATCTGGCCGGAAAGACGGTGAAGTTTCGCGCCACGGTGAAGGCGGTCCGGCGCAGGGAGCTGCCGGAATTGAACGACGAATTCGCCAAGGACCTGGGCGATTATCAGACGCTGGAGGAGCTGAAAGCGGCGGTGCGCTCGGCGATCCTGCGCGAACGCGAGCAGAGGGCGCAGGAGGAAGCCAAAGAAGCCATCCTCAACAAACTCGTCGAGCAGCACGATTTTCCGGTGCCGGATGCTTACATCGACCGGCAGATCGAGATCAACGTCGAAAATCAACTGCGGACGCTCGCCGCGCAGGGCATAGATCCGAAGAGCATCAAGCTGGACTGGACCAAAGTCCGCCAGGCGCAGAAGGATAAGGCGGCGCGCGACGTGAAGGCTTCTCTGCTGCTGGACAGGATCGCCGAGCGCGAGGCGATCAGCGCCACCCAGGAAGAGGTCGACCGGGAAGTGCAGCGTATCGCGCGCCAGCAGCGGGAGGCCGTCGCCGTTACGCGGGCGAAGTTGCAAAAGGAAGGCGCCATCGCGCGGATCGCCGGACACATCCGCACGGAAAAAACTCTGAATTTCCTGTTCGAGCAGGCGCGCAAGGAAGCGCCGGCGCAGAGCGGAAGCTAGCAACGAAATACACGAAGAGCCTTATGAAACTGATTTGTCTGCTCAGCCTGTTGTCCATTTCCCTGTGGGCGGCCGAAGAAGCCCACGCCGTGGCCGGGACCGTGCATGCCATCGATCGCGCCGCGAAAACCGTCGCGATCCGGACCGCGGATGGGGCCGAGTATGTCTTTCATGTCGCCTCCAAAGCGGCCGTTCATGGCGCCAGCGCGATCGGTAAAGGCGGCGCCAGCGCCTTCGACGCGCTCAAGACCGGCGACGAGGTGGTGGTTCATTACACCGTCCGCGGCGCCGAAAAGACCGGCGAGGAGTTCGACCGCACCGGCCGCGACGGTCTGCACGTGATCGAAGGAACCGGCCAGCACATCGACCGCGCGGCCAAAACCATCTCGATCAAGACCGCCGATGGGACTGTGCAGACCTTCCACTTTACGGACCGCCTGGCCAAGGAGACCGGCGAAGACACGGCTCGGGGGACGGAAAAGGCCGCCAAAGTCACCGTTTACTACACCGAGGACGCCGGCAAGAAAATCGCGCACTTTTTCCGCAGCGAATGACGCTCCCGCCGCGCGCAATCGGCTAGACTGGAAGGGATGACGCTCGAGGAACTGGAAAGAGAGTACGCTGCGCTCCGCCAGCAAGCTGAAGCTGTGCGGAGCTATCTTTGACGCCCCCGCCCGCCGCCAACAACTGAACAAACTGGAAGAACAGACGCACGCGCCGGACTTCTGGTCGAACCCCGAAAAGAGCCAGAAGATCATGCAGCAGCGGAAACGATTGGAGGAGCAGATCGAGCAGGACGCCCGCATCTGCTCGGCCCGTTCCGACCTGGAAACGCTGTTTGAGCTGGCGCACGAAGGCGAGAACGTCAACGGCGACCTGGAGCATTCCCTCCGGGCTTTTCGCGAGCAGCTTGAAAAATTGGAAGACCAGATGCTGCTTTCCGGCGAGAACGCTTCGCGCAGCGCGATCGTGACCATTCACCCCGGCGCGGGCGGCACCGAAAGCCAGGACTGGGCCGAAATGCTGCTGCGCATGTATCTGCGCTGGGCCGAACGCAATCGCTTTGAAACCGTCGTCACGGACCGCCTGGAGGGGGAAGGCGCGGGCATCAAATCGGCGACTTTTGAAGTCAACGGCGAAAACGCCTACGGGCTGCTGCAAAGCGAAGTCGGCGTGCACCGGCTGGTGCGGATTTCGCCGTTCGACGCCAACGCGCGGCGGCACACCTCGTTCGCCTCGGTGTTTGTGTATCCGCAGATCGACGACGAGATCAAGATCGAGATCCGTCCTGAGGATCTGCGCGTCGATACCTTCCGCGCCTCCGGCGCCGGCGGCCAGCACGTCAACCGCACCGATTCGGCGATCCGCATGACGCACCTGCCGACGGGAATCGTCGTGCAGTGCCAGAACGAGCGGAGCCAGCATAAAAACCGCGCCGCCGCGATGAAGCAGCTTCGCGCCAAATTGTATGAGCACGAAATGGAGAAAAAGCGGGCCGAGGAGCGCAAGCTGGAGGATTCCAAGCTTGAAATCAACTTCGGCAGCCAGATCCGCAGCTACGTGCTGGCGCCTTATCGGCTGGTGAAGGATCATCGCACCAAGCTGGCAATCGGCGACGTGGATCGCGTGCTCGACGGCGATCTGGGACCGCTGATTCACGCGTTCCTGGTGTGGAGAAAGACGGGGAAAACGGCCGCGGACGGCAAGGATGAGCTCCCCGATTGAGAACATCGGACTGAATGAGGCGGCCGGGCGCATCCGGCAAGGCGATCTCGTCGCGTTTCCCACCGAGACGGTCTACGGGCTCGGCGCGAACGCGCTCGACGCCGCCGCGGTCCGAAAAATTTTCGAACTCAAAGGACGCCCGGAGACCAGCCCGCTGATCGTGCATGTTTCCGGCGTCGAAATGGCCCGGCGATACGTGAGCGAATGGCCCGCGCAGGCCGAGGAACTGGCGCGCCGGTACTGGCCGGGGCCGCTCACGCTGGTGCTGCCGAAGTCGGCGGAGATCCCCGACATCGTGACCGCGGGCTTGCCGACCGTGGGCATCCGCGTCCCCGCGCATGAGATTGCGCTTCAACTGATCGAGGCCGCCGGCGTGCCGGTCGCCGCGCCGAGCGCCAATCGCTTCACCGGATTATCGCCGACCACGGCGGAACACGTTCGCCAGGCCTTTGAGGGCGCGGTTCCGGTGCTGGATGGCGGACCGGCGCGGGTGGGAATCGAATCGACGGTCGTGTCGCTGGCCGGAGCGAAGATGGTCCTGCTGCGTCCGGGAATGATTTCCTTCGGAGAAATCGAGCAGGCAGCCGCAGGCAAGGGGCCGCATCCGTCGCCGGGCATGCATGCGCGGCATTACAGCCCGCGGACGCCGCTGATTCTGGTGGACAGCCCGCGGGATCTGCCCGACCGGCGAGGCGCGTATGTGTGGTGGCGCCGGGCGGGGCTGGCGCCGCGAAGCGTCAGAATGCCCGGCGACGCCCCGGGCTACGCCGCGCGGTTATACAGCGTCCTGCACGAGCTCGATCGCGAAAACTGGCCCTGGATCGCCGTTGAGAAGCCGCCCGAAAAGCCCGCCTGGCTGGGGATCTGGGACCGGCTGCGGCGGGCCGCGGCCGTGACAGCCGGTCCGTTATGAGGCGGCGGCGGGGACCGTTTCCATCCGTTTCAACTGCCCGCAAGCCGCAAACACGTCCAGTCCCCGCGGCTTGCGGATAAAGCACGGCATCGAACGGCGAACGATCTGCTGAAATGCGGCGACCCGCGCCGGCTCCGGAGTCTCATAAGGAATTCCAGGGCCGGGATTCAGCGCGATCAGATTCAGTTTCGCATTTACGCGCGCCAGCAGTTTCACCACGCGCCGGGCGTCGGCGTCCGAATCGTTCACGTCCTTCAGCAGGACATATTCGAACGTCAGCTTTTCCCAAGGGCGCAAAGGATATCTGCGGCAGGCTTCGATCAGATCGGCCAGAGGATATTTCCGGGTGATCGGCATCAACTCGCGTCGCTGTTCTTCGCTCGACGCGTTCAGCGAAATGGCCAGCTTGGGACGCACCGGCTCGCGGGCCAGCTCCTCGATTTTCGGAATAATTCCGGACGTGGACAGGGTGATCCGGCGCGGAGAAATGGCGATTCCGGCCGGATCGGACAGCAACCTGGCCGCCTTGAGGACATTGGCGAGATTCAGCAGAGGCTCGCCCTGCCCCATCAGGACGATATTCACCCGATCGGCGTGGGCTTGCAGGAGATTGTCCTGGGCAACGCGCAAAACCTGCCCCACGATTTCGCCGGCGGTGAGATTTCTCTCAAAACCGAGCAGCGCCGTCAGGCAAAAGCGGCAGTTCACGGGGCAGCCGGCCTGGCTCGAAACGCAGATGGTCGAGCGCTCGCCCTCCGGCATCCAGACCGTTTCGATGGTGCGGCCATCGCCAAGCCGCAAAAGGTAACGGCGAGTCCCGTCGGAGGAGTCGTAGCGTTTCTCCACCGCCGGTAAGCCTACCGGCCAGGAGCGCAACGGCTTCGGAAGGTTGGAAACACCGGATAAATCGCTGATTTTACGGCGGTAAACGGCGTCGTAGAGCTGCCGGGCGCGGAACTTCGGCCAGTCCGGGGAAAGCGCCGTCTGAAGCTCTTCAAGTTCCAGCCCCACAACGGGTTGCATTTTCTTGTCCCCATCCTAACATGGGGCGGCCATGGCCGGTCACGATGGCACGATAGAATGTTAGTAGAAGATGGCTCGCCACGCTGCAAGGACCCGGGATATCCACCGCGCCACGCTCGGCAACGGCATACGCGTAATCACCGAAAAGATGCCGCATGTGCGCAGCGTCTCGGTGGGGATTTGGATCGGCACCGGATCGCGCGAGGAGGCGCCGCAGGAGACCGGCATCTCGCATTTTATCGAGCACATGGTCTTCAAGGGAACGAAAAACCGCTCGGCGGAGCAGATCGCGCGCTCGGTGGATTCGATCGGCGGCGGCCTGGACGCGTTCAGTTCCAAGGAGCTGGTCAGCTACAACGTGAAGGTTCTCGACGAACATCTGCCGGAGGCCTTCGACGTGGTGGCCGATCTGGTCCGGAATCCGCTTTTTGAGGAAGCCGATATCGAAAAGGAAAAGGGCGTCATCCTGGAAGAGTTGAAAATGGAGGTGGACAATCCCGAGTATCTGATCCATGAGATCTTTTCGAGCAACTTCTGGAAGGACCATCCGCTGGGCCGGCCGATACTCGGAACCAAGCAGACCATCCGCGGCTTCGACCGCGATAAGATCGAGCGCTACTACCGCCAGTTTTATACACCGGCGAATATTCTGATCACCGCGGCCGGCAGCCTGAATCATTCCCAACTGGTGCGGCTGGCCGAGCAGCATTTTTCCGATCTGAAGCCGCGCCCGATGACTCCGCTTCAGGGCCCGCCGCGCCCGCACGCGCCGCTGGTGTTCCGCAATAAATCGTCGCTGGAGCAGGTTCATGTTTATATCGGCGTGCCCAGCGCGGCCATGCCCGATCAATCCCGCTTTGCATGGCTGGTGCTGAACACCATACTTGGCGGCGGGATGAGCTCGCGGCTGTTCCAGAACATCCGGGAGAAGCAGGGGCTGGCCTACACGGTTTACTCGGAGCTGATGATGTACCGCGATGCCGGGTGCATGCTGATCTACGCCGGGACGTCGCTCAAATCGGCCGGCAAAGTGGTGGAGTCGATCGCGCAGGAGCTGCGCCGGTTGAGCGATAAGCTGGTCACCGAAGACGAGCTGCGGCGCGCCAAGGATCATCTGAAGGGCTCCTATGTTCTGAGCCTGGAATCCACGTCGAGCCGCATGGGCAATCTGGCGCGGCAGGAGTTATACTTCAAACGGTATTTCTCGCTGGATGAGATGCTGGAAAGCGTGGAGCAGGTGACCGCGGAGGAGGTACGGCAACTGGCGGGCGAATACTTCGATCCGAAAAACATGGCGGTGGCGATGCTGGGGCGCCTGGAAGGATTTCGAGTCCGGCGCGAGGACCTCGCCGGACCGTCTCTTCGTTGAGGCGCAACGTTACGTCCGGATTCCAGGCCGCGGCGGCGGCGTTGTGGATCGCCTCGGCCGCCTTCGCGCTGGATACTTCGAAGCTCAAACCGTCCGGCTACGTAAACGACTTTGCACACCTGCTCGATCCGGCGGGCAGAGAGCGTCTGGAAGCTTACTGCGCCCTGCTGGAGCGCGCCACCGGCGTGCAGATGGCGATCGTCACCGTGGATTCCCTCGAAGGCGAACCGATCGAGGACGCCGCCAACCGGCTCTACCGCGAATGGGGTATCGGCAAAAAGGGAAAGGACGAAGGCCTGCTGATTCTGATCGCCGCCAAGGATCACAAGGACCGCGCCGAGGTTGGCTACGGGCTCGAACCGGTGATCACGGACGGCGACGCCGGGGCGATTCTCCGCGGCATCCGCACCATCCTGCGGCAGGGCAACTATTCCGGCGCGCTGCTGGCCGCGGCGCAGGAGTTCGGCGATCAGATCGCGCAATCGAAAGGCGTACAGATCGCGGACCAGCCGGGCCGCGCCGCGCCTCGGCCGGCGGCGAAACAGGTGAGCATCCCGTGGCCGGTGATGTTATTTGGATTTTTCTTCCTGATGTGGATCATCGGGCGGCTCGGCGGAGGATCGGGGGGCGGCGGCGGATTCCTCACCGGGATGATTCTCGGTAACATGATGGGACGCGGCTTCCGCGGCGGCTCCTATGGAGGCTGGGGCGGAGGCGGATTCGGCGGCGATTCGGGCGGAGGCGGGTTCGGAGGATTCGGCGGCGGCGATTCGGGCGGAGGCGGGGCTTCCAGCGGCTGGTAGGGCAAGGTGACTGCGCGGCGAAAACCGCTTCCCGATTCCAACTTATGGATGAATTAAAAGAGCTGGTCGAAAAATTCGAGAGGGCCCTGCAAGACCGGCTGGTGTCCGTCATTTTGTACGGCTCCGGCGCGGGCCAGGACCATCACGCCAAATTTTCCGACCTGAATGTGCTCTGCGTCCTGAAGGAAATCACCCCGCGCGAGTTGGCCGATGCCGAGCCGATTCTGCGTTGGTGGCGGGAGCAGGGTCATCCGCTGCCGACGCTGATGAGCGAAGAGGAAGTGCACAATTCGGCGGACTGCTTCCCCATCGAATTCCGCGACATGAAGGACCGCCGCAGGGTTCTTTACGGCCCCGACCTGATCGCGGAAGTAAAGGTCGACGGCAAGTTTTACCGGGCGCAGGTGGAGCATGAGCTGCGCGCGAAGCTGTTCCGGCTGCGGCAGCAGGGCGCGCGGGTTCTGTCGGATCCGACCGCGCTGATGAATCTGTGTCTTGAGTCCGTCTCGACGTTCTGCGTGCTGGGGCGGCACGCTCTGATCGCGGCCGGGATCGAGGCCAAAACAGAGCGGCGCGCGGTGGTCCATCAGCTTTCGCGCACGTTAAAGATGGACACCACACCGCTCGAAACGCTGCTCGACGTGCGGGAGGACCGGCCGGGGCTCGAGACCGGAGATCCGGGAGAACTGTTCGCGCGATACCTGCAATGCGTCCGGCGGATGGTGGAGTTTGTGGACGGCTTGGAGGAGCGGTGAGCTGAGGTGAAACTATGAAAATCGTTCTGGTGGTCTTGGCAGTGTTGGTGCTGGTCGGAGTCCTGCTCGGCGGGAGTTTGATGAGCGCGCGGAACGAGCTGGTGGCCGAGCATGAGGCGGTGCAGAGCGCGTGGTCGCAAGTGGACGTGGTGTTGCAGCGCCGTGCGGATCTGATTCCGAACCTGGTGGAGACGGTGAAGGGCGCAGCGGGGCACGAAGAGAAGGTCATCAACGACGTGACCAGCGCGCGGGCCGCGATGATGGGCGCAAAAACTCCGGCGGAAAAGATTCAGGCCAACTCGCAACTGGATCAGGCCCTGGGCCGGTTGATGGTGGTAGTTGAAAATTATCCCAATATCAAGGCCAACGAGAATTTCCAGCGCCTCCAGGACGAGCTGGCGGGCACGGAAAACCGCATCGCGGTGGAGCGCCGGAAATATAACGAAGTGGTCCAGCGCTACAACACCGACATTGCTCTGTTTCCGAAAAATATCGCCGCGGGAATGTTCGGCTTCCACCGCGAAGACGCTTATTTCAAAGCGGATACCGCGGCCAAGGAACCGCCCAAGGTGAAGTTCTAGCACCGCTCACGTTGCAAAACGCGGCTGCTGGCCTCAAAATAATTCTTTTGTAACGGTTTTGTGGCGATGAGCCCGTCCCGGTAAGACGCGGCGAACGCGTTCCATGCCGCCGCGGCCCGAATCGAAGATCCGCCGCGGCGCGGGCGGACTCCGGGGCGGGCGCGAAAGGATGAAATGCGGCTTGGACAAATCAGATGGGATGGCGGCGCGGTCACCGCGGCCATTTTCAATCACGCCTCGGCGCGGCCCATTCCGGACTACACGCTGTGCGAGCTGATTTCGCGCGCGGAAAAGCTGGGAGCGCCTCTGGCGGAAGTGGCCGAGGAGCTATCGATTCCGAAGCCAGTGGCGGCCGAACCGCTGATCCCGCTTCAGCCCCGCGAGGTGTGGGCGGCGGACCGGATCGATGGGCCGGGCGAGCGGCGCCCGCGAGTTTTTCTGAAAGGAACGGCGCGGGTCTGCGTAGGACCGGGGCAGCCCATCGGCATCCATCCGGACTCGCGGTTCACGGCGCCGGCGGCGGAGATCGGAGTGGTGCTCGGAGCGCGCGGGCGGGTTCTGGGATACACGCTTGCCAACGACGTTTCGGCCTGGGATCTTGAAGGCGACACGTCGAAAACCTTCAGCGCCAGTTGCGCGCTGGGTCCGGTGATGGTGACGGCGGATGAGATCGGCGATCCCGGAGAATTGAGCATCTTCTGCACGATCACGCGGGACGGCGCGACGATCTTTTCCGGAGAAACTGGCGGCGACCGCTTCGCCGGCCACTTGGCGGACACCATTCAACATTTGATGCGCGCCAATCCGGTGCCCGCCGGATCGGTGCTGCTGGCCGGGGCCGGGCTCGAGGCGGGCGAAAGGACGGCACTGGAGGCCGGCGACTCGGTTACCATTCGCGCCGAACGGATCGGCGAGCTGACCAATCGCGCGGCGAGGGTGTAGTTGCGCCGGCCAGGCGGCGCCGCTGTAACGCCCAGGTTTTGCGCCAGACCCGCGGAAGTCCCCGATTTGGTGAAATTCCGGCTCCGGGCTGCCATCTCACTCGGTGAGGTTGCATCTATGAGCGACATCGCAATGGGATATCACGACGCGCGCCGCCCGGAAGCGGAACCGTTTCACCGTGTCTGGTGGGGCGCCATTTTCAGCGGCGCGCTGGTAGCGCTGGCCATGGAGCTGGTCTTTCTCACGTTCGGTTTGTTTATCGGATTTCAGATGAGCGGGGGCGGCGCGCACGCCTGGAGCGAGGTCTGGTATTTTGTGACGCTGTTCTGCTCGCTGTTTATCGGCTCCTGGGTGACGGCGCGCCTGTTGGGAAATCCGGGTCGGGGCAACGGAATGCTGCACGGATTCGTGGTCTGGGCACTGACCATGTTCACCACGGCGGCGATCGCGGCCATGCTGATGTGGGATGCGATCCGCATCGCGAATTCGTGGCTCCAGAGTTTCGTGGCGGCTGTTCCTCCCTCCGCGCCGCCGGCCATTGCCGGCCCGAACGCGGCGGCCGCGACGGGGGATCTGTCGACGCTGGCTCTGGTCATCTGGGGCGGATTGCTGGCGGCCATCGTCGGTTCGCTGCTGGGCGGATCGGTGGTGCCGAAACTGCCGAATTTCCTCGCCGAGCGCAGCCGTCTGCCCGAACAGCCGCATCAGGCCTGAATTGCGATATTGCGATAAGCGGTCGCGCCGCGTATACGGCCTGGCTCATCGCGGGCCAGCTTTTCTTAGCTTCTACCAAGTCGAAGGGATGGAGCGCGGGCGGCAGCGCCGGTAAGATGGAAGAGAGCTGCCACCGAGCCTGCCCCGTCCGCGCGCATGAGTATCTCTGAACCGTTTATCCGCCGGCCTGTTGCCACCACGCTGCTGACGATCATGGTCGGCCTGGCGGGCGCCATCGCCTACAATTTTCTTCCTGTTGCGCCGCTGCCGCAGGTGGATTTTCCCGCGATTTCGGTCGGCGCGGGGCTGCCCGGCGCGAGTCCGGAGACGATGGCGTCCGCGGTGGCGACGCCGCTCGAACGGCAGTTCGGACGGATCGCCGGGTTGAATGAGATGACCTCGTCGAGCACCCTCGGCTCGACGCACATTACTCTGCAATTCGATCTGAGCCGCGATATCAACGCTGCCGCGCGCGACGTTCAGGCGGGGATCAACGCGGCGCGCGGGCAGTTGCCGGCCAATCTGCCGACCAACCCGACCTGGCGCAAGCAGAATCCCGCCGATCCGCCGATTTTGCAGCTCGGCTTGAGCTCGGATACGCTGACCACGGCCGAAATTTACGACGCCGCCTCCACCATCTTGCAGCAGAAGATTTCGCAGATCAACGGAGTGGGCCAGGTGTTTGTGGGCGGCGGATCGGCGCCCGCCGTGCGCGTCGAAGTCAATCCCACGCTGCTGAACGACTTTGGACTGAGCCTGGAGGATGTACGCAAAGCGCTGGCGAACGCCAATGCGCACACTCCCACCGGCAGCCTTTCCGACGCCAACGACTCCTGGATCATCAAGACCACGGACCAACTGATGAAGGCGGCCGAATACAAGCCGCTGATCATCGCCTATCGCAACGGCGCCCCGGTGACGCTTTCCGACATCGCCGACGTCACCGATTCGGTCGCCGACCTGCGCAATACCGGCATCGCCAACGGCAAGCCGGCCGTTTTGGTGTATATTTTCCGGCAGCCCGCGGCGAACATCATCGACACCGTCGATCGCGTCAAGGCCGTGCTGCCGCAGTTGAAGGCGTCGATTCCGGCGGCCATCGACGTGCGCGTGCTGAGCGACCGCACCACCACCATCCGCGCCTCGGTTCGCGATGTCCAGTTCACCATGGGCATTTCGATGGTCCTGGTGATCCTGGTCGTGTTCCTGTTTCTGCGCAGCGTGAAGACGACGCTGATTCCCGCCGTGGTGGTTCCGGTTTCGCTGGTGGCAACCTTCGGCGTCCTTTATCTGTTCGGATACAGTGTGGATAATTTATCGCTGATGGCGCTGACCATCGCCACCGGATTCGTGGTGGACGACGCCATCGTGGTGATCGAAAACATCACGCGCCACGTCGAGCACGGGACGCCGCCGCTGGAGGCGGCGCTCCAGGGCGCCCGGGAGATCGGCTTCACCGTGCTCTCCATCAGCATCTCGCTGATCGCGGTGTTCATCCCCATTTTGCTGATGGGCGGAATCGTCGGGCGCTTGTTTCGCGAATTCGCCGTGGCGCTTTCCGTCGCCATCCTGATGTCGCTGGCGATTTCGCTGACGACCACGCCGATGATGTGCGCCCGTCTGCTGCGGCAGGAGCGCGAGCACGGCTTCTTTTTCCGCACGAGCGAGCGCGGCTTCAACGCCATTCTGCACGGATACAAAAAATCGCTCGAATGGGTGCTCGATCATCAGGCGTTGACTCTCACCGTCACCATGCTGACCATCGTCCTTTCGGTGTATCTGTACGCGCGCGTGCCCAAGGGATTTTTTCCCCAGCAGGACACCGGCCGGATGGGAGGCCAGATCCTGGCCGATCAGGCCAGCTCTTTTCAGGCCATGCGCGACCGCGTGAGCCAGGTGGTGAACATCGTGCAGCGGGACCCGGCCGTGGACAGCGTCAACGCCTACGTGGGCGGCGGCAACGGCTACAGCAAGGCATTCATGCAGATTTCGCTGAAGCCGCTGCGCGAGCGCGGCCTCACCTCTGATCAGGTGATCGACCGGCTGCGTCCCAAGCTGGAAAAAGTCTCGGGCGTCTCCGTCTTTCTGCAATCCTTCCAGGATCTGCGCATCGGCGGGCGCGGCTCGGCGGCGCAGTATCAGTACACCATTCAAAGCGACAATGTCGCCGATCTGAACCGCTGGGCGCCCAAGCTATACGAAAAACTCAAACAGATCCCGCAGCTTGCCGACGTCAACACGGACCAGCAGGATAAAGGACTGGAAGCGTCGCTGGTCATCGACCGGGCCACCGCGTCGCGGCTGGGAATTTCGCCGCAGGCCATCGATAACACCCTGTACGACGCCTTCGGGCAGCGCGAAGTGTCGGTGATGTACACGCAGTTGAACCAGTACTTCGTGGTGATGGAGGTCGCGCCGGAATTTTGGCAGGATCCCGACGATTTGAAATATCTCTACGTGGCTGGAAACGACGGGGCGCAGGTCCCGCTCAGCGCGTTCACCAGCTACGCGCCCGACCGCACCGCGCTTTCGGTGAATCACGACGGCCAGTTTCCCTGCGTGACCATCTCCTTCAATCTGCCCATCGGCGTATCGCTCAGCCAGGCCGTGCCGCTGATCAAGAACGCCGAGCGGGAAATCGGCCTGCCCTCGAACGTGACCGGGACCTTTCGCGGAACGGCGCAGGCCTACGAGGAATCGCTGGCCAACGAGCCGATTCTCATCCTGGCCGCGCTGATTGCCGTCTATATCGTCCTCGGAATCTTATACGAGGACTTGATTCATCCCATCACCATTCTTTCGACGCTGCCCTCGGCCGGCGTCGGCGCATTGCTGGCGTTGATCCTGACCGGCGGCGAATTGAACGTCATTTCCCTGATCGGCATCATTCTGCTGATCGGCATCGTGAAAAAGAACGCCATTATGATGATCGATTTCGCGCTGGAAGCCCAGCGGCAGGATGGGCTGGCGCCGGATTCGGCGATTTTCCGGGCCTGCGTGCTCCGTTTCCGGCCGATCACGATGACCACCATGGCGGCGCTGCTTGGCGGGCTGCCGATCGCGCTGGGCCGCGGCGAGGGCAGCGAGCTGCGGCGGCCGCTCGGCATCGCCATCGTCGGCGGGTTGATCTTCAGCCAGCTCCTGACGCTGTACACGACGCCGGTCGTCTATCTTTTCATGGACCGCCTGCGGCAGCGGATCGCGGCGCTGCGGGGGCAATTATCGCCGGCGCGCCCCGCGGATCTGCCGAGTCCAACCCGATAAAGGAATATCCTGTAAGGTTGCGACTCGCCATTGCCTTTGCCGTGCTGCTCGCCGCCTGCGGGCCTCCGGCGGCGCCTGATTCCGCGGATCCAACGCGGGAAAGCTGGTACGCGCGCGATACCGCGCAGCTTTCCGACCTTGCCCGGCGAGCCGCCGCGGCCTTCGCCGCCGGACGGGCCGATGAAGCCTCGGCGCTGATCGAACAAGGGCAGCCGGTTGAAAAGCGGCTGGTTTCGGTGGCCCATCCCACGCTGGAAGCCGCGGAAGCCGCCTCCGATCTCGACGATCTTTATGGCCGGATGCTGCTCGAAAACCACCATTATGGCTGGGCGCGGCTGATGTTCCAGAAGAACTTGAACCGCTGGAAGCACTGGTCTCCGCAAACGGAGGAAACCCGGCGGCGATACCGCCGCGCGGCGGAAGAAATCGACGAGTGCGACCGCGAAATGGCCCGGTAATTTCAGCGCGGCGGCTCGGCGCAGGTGAAGTTCGCCGCGTCATCCGGGCTGCCGGAGCCGTTCCACTTGGCCACCCGCGGATACGCGCACAACGGGCGGGTCCGCGCCACGCCGCTCGCCGGACCCGTGCCTTTGTATTTCGTCGCCACCAAACGGTCCGGCGCGGTCCCCTGTTCCACCCAGCGTTCGAGCGCCGGGCCGAGGTCGCGGCTCGGATCGCCGGCGGCGGCGACTTCCTGGCCGAAGTCGTTCGGTCCCGGCCCGCCGCCGCAGTGCTGCATCCCCGGAACCATGAACAGCCGGACGAACCCGGCGGCGTTCTTGGCGCCCATTTTCGACACGACGCTTTGGTAGTAGTGAATCGAACTGAGCGGCGGGATCGCCGCGTCGGACCAGCCGTGATAAACGATCAGCTTCCCGCCGCGGTCCTTGAACTTTTTCAGATCCGGATTGGTCGCATTGAGCACGGGCGCGAGCGAATCGTCGGCGAGCTTCAGGTCATGATCGACATTGAACTTGTGATAGTCCCAGGCCGGATCGTTAAACAACATATTCCGGAAAAATCCCATGCCGAACAGATACTGCAAGCTGGTTCCCGGCCGCGCCCCGGAGACCCATGCAGCCCAGCCTTCGAACTCGCCTTCCCCGCCCGGCGAAAATCCCGGAAAAACCTGCTGGCCTTTGGCGTTCTTCGGGCCCGAATAAATTTTTTCGAGCGCGCCGGCTTGCGCCTTGGTCAGGCAGGCATCGGTCTCCGCGCCCTGGCAGAGCAGGGTGGACGGCTGGAAGTGGCAGCGCCGCGGATCGTCGATCACGCCGTCCTTCAAGCCGTCGAGCGCGTCGCAGGCCGCCAGCACCGCATTCTCGATCGCCGGAATTTTCTTGGCGGGAATGTAGGCATCGCCGTCCATCGCGTTCACGTCCCACAGCGCGGTAATCAGCAGATGCGTCCAATCGTTGGCGGGCGCCCCGGCGACGATGCCGTCGTAATCGCCGGGAAAGCGCTGCGCCTCCATCAGCGCCTGCCGCCCGCCATTGGAGCACGAATTGAAATAGGCGCGCTTGGCCGGATCGCCGTAATACGCCTTCACCATCGCCTTGCCGGTTTCCGCCGTTTCATGGATGGCGCGATAGCCGAAGTCGGTGATCTTTTCGGGATGATTCAGCGCCCACCTGGCGTCGACCTGCGATCCGGAATGGCCGGTATCGGTGGCGGCGGCCGCGTAGCCGCGGCGGACCGCTGCGCCGAGGCCGGCGTAGTCGATCGATCCCGCAAATCCGCCGTTGCCGATGCCGTAGAATTTCCCGTTCCAGCCCGATGACGGCAGCCAGACTTCAAACTGAATATCGGAGTCCGCCGACGGCGCCAGCGTTCCCGCAACGCGGCAAAACGCCGGCAGATTGGCCATCGCGCGGCCGTTCGGTTGCTTGAAAGATCCGGCGGCCACCGTTTCCGCGCTCTTGATGGTGGTGTGCGGGAGGGAAATTTTCGCCAGCGCATCGCAATCGGCGGCATAGGCAACGGCGCAAATCGAAACAAGGCAAGCGGCAAGGCTTCGAATCATATTGCTACTATACGATTGAATGAACTGGACCGGCGCCGCGGCCTTGCTGCTGGCCCTGGCGGTTGCAATGGGGGCCTTTGGCGCGCACGGGCTGCGCGGAAGAATCGACGATTATTCGATGACCGTCTATGAGCGCGCGGTGATGTATCACTTCTTCCACGCGCTCGGCCTGCTCCTGGTTTCAACTCTGCCGCGGCAGACCGCGTTGACCTGGGTTTGCTGGCTGCTTCTGGCGGGGATCGTGCTTTTCTCCGGCAGCCTCTATCTGCTGGCGATCACCGGCGTGCGGGCGCTCGGCATGGTCACCCCATTCGGTGGACTCGCGTTTCTCGCCGCCTGGATTGTGCTGGCGGTGGCGATGTTCCGCCGCTGACGATTTGCTAAGTCGCCGCCCCCGTGGTTTGAAACGCGCGGGCGTAATCCTTCATGAACTGATCCAGGCCCTTATCGGTCAGCGGATGATCAAACAGCGCGTTGACGACTTTATACGGCAGTGTGCCCACATGCGCGCCGGCCTTGGCCGCCTCCACCACGTGCGTCGTGTTGCGCAGCGAAGCCGCCAGCACCTGGGTGTTGAAGCCGTAGTTGCGGTAGATCTGCACGATCTCCCGGATTAATTCCATTCCATTGGCGCCGATATCGTCCAGGCGCCCGACGAAGGGGCTCACGAAATATGCGCCGGCTTTGGCCGCGAGCAACGCCTGCCCCGCCGAGAAGCATAACGTCACATTCACGCGAATGCCTTCCTGGCTGAAAATCGAGCAGGCGCGAATGCCGTCGCGCGTCAGCGGGACTTTTACCACCACGTTTTTATGAATCCGGGCCAGGCGCCGCCCCTGCTCCAACATCTCATCCGCCTTGACGGCAACCACTTCCGCGCTGATATCGCCGTCGATGATCTCGCAAATCCGGCGGATCTGCTCCTCGAGCGGGACGCCTTCCTTGGCGATCAGGCTGGGATTGGTGGTGACGCCGTCGATGATGCCCCAGCGAGCGCCGGCTTTCAGCTCTTCCAGGTTCGCCGTATCGAGAAAGAATTTCATTCGTCGCGCCCCCGCGCGGAAACGAAACATTATAACATTGAGGCGGCGCGGTTAACGCATCCTGGCTACACCCGCCGCGCCCCGCAATTCCAGTAGAATACAAGGAGCAGTAACGCGGTTGCTTCACGTCCGTTCGAACGCCTGTGACCGACATGTTTTCCTTCTCTCCGGCCATGCTGCTGGCCTCGAATGCGCCCTCGGCGCTCAGCCGACTGGTGCAATCGTTTCTGAACAATCCCTTTGCCGGCATTCACCATCTGGTTTTTTTTGATTACGCGATCATGGTTCCGTATTTCGCGGTTCTGATCGTGCTTTCCGGCTACGGTTTGCATCGGTATGAAATGATCCGCGGCTATTGGAAGCACCGCCGCAACATTCTTGAGGAGCCGCCCCGCCGGTTCGAGCAGCTTCCGCGCGTCACCATCCAGCTTCCGGTCTATAACGAACGTTACGTCGTCGAGCGCCTGCTCGAAGAGACCGCCAAGATCGACTATCCGCGCGAGTTGTTGCAGATCCAGGTGCTCGATGACTCCACCGACGATACCCACCCGTTCACCGAGCGCCTGGTCGCCGAGTACCAGGCCGCCGGACTGCCGATCGAGTATATCCATCGCTCCAATCGCCAGGGCTACAAGGCCGGCGCGCTCCAGAACGGATTGAAAACCGCAACCGGCGAAATCGTGGCGATTTTCGACGCGGATTTCGTCCCTCCCGCGGACTTTTTGCAGCGAACCGTTCACTTTTTCGCCGATCCGAAGGTGGGGATGGTGCAGACGCGGTGGACCTATCTGAACCGCCATTACAATGTGCTCACGGAAGTGCAGGCCATGCTGCTCGACGGGCACTTCGTTTTAGAGCACGTCGCGCGCTGCGGCGGAGGCCTGTTTTTCAACTTCAATGGAACCGCGGGAATCCTGCGCCGGGCCATGATCGAGGACGCCGGCGGCTGGCAGCACGACACGCTGACCGAGGATTCCGATCTCAGCTATCGCGCTCAGTTGAAGGGATGGAAATTCGTTTACGTCCCCACGGTCGAGTGCCCGTCCGAGCTGCCGGTGGAGACCTACGGTTTTCAGGTGCAGCAATCGCGCTGGGCCAAAGGACTCACCCAGGTCGCAAAGAAACTGCTGCCCTCGATCCTGCGCGCCGACCTGCCGCTGCGGGTGAAGCTGGAGGCGTTTTTCCATCTGACGCCGAACATCTCTTATCCGCTGATGATCGTGGTGACGGCGCTGATGCTGCCGGTGATGATCGTGCGGTTTTACATGGGCTGGTTCCAGATGCTAGTCATCGATCTGCCGCTGATCGCCGCATCCTTCTGGTCCATCTCTGCGTTTTACGTGATCGCGCACCGCGAGCTGTTTCCCAAGACGTGGAAGCGGGCGTTTCTGTTTCTTCCGGCGTTGATGGCCGCCGGCGTCGCGCTGACCATCGTCAACTCGCGGGCGGTCTTTGAGGCGCTCATCGGCTATCAGACCGGATTCGCGCGCACGCCCAAATACGCGATCGGCGGAGACCGCAAGGTGCGCGTTGAAAAGGTCAAGTACCGCCGCCGCAGAGGCTGGCTGCCTTACGCCGAAATCAGCGTCGGTTCGTTTTTCTTGTGGATGGTGGTATTCGCCATCGAATCCTACAATTTTCTGGCGGTCCCGTTCCTGCTGCTCTTCGTTGGCGGCTATTATTGGGCCGGCTTCACCACGCTGTGGCAGGAATATCAGGGCAAACTGCAATGGGAGCGGCAGCGGGAGCTGGCGGAAGCGGAAAGCGCCGAAGCCTAGACTGGTTCGACCGTCCCGTGATTCGTTCCGTGACGATCCTGTCTCTGGACCGGTGCAGGTCCAGCTTGGCAAAGCGATAAATTCCCGGTAGCCGCCGCCCATCAAGCCCATTCAGCCGCCGTGGCGCCACGGGTTTCATCAAAACAATGGCTGAAAACCACCGCCGCGGTGCGCCGCGGCCATCCACCAGATGAGTTTTTCCTTGATTTTAAACAGCTTACATTTGGCACAAAGTTTGCACTTTTCGCAGCAGGAGGATGAAGAAGATGAAAAAGCTGATGGCAACGCTGTTACTGGCCGGCAGTTCTCTTTTCGCCGGTCCGCGGATCGCGATCGGGGTTGGAATCGGAGTTCCGGTCGCACCCGCGCCGGTGGTGGTGGCGCCGGCTTATGTTCCGCCGTGCCCCGGACCCGGATACACCTGGGTTGCCGGCTACTGGCTCGGCGGCGTGTGGTATCCGGGATATTGGGCTCCGCCGCGGGTGCGGGTCGCGCCGCCCGTTGTGGTCGCGCCGCGGTATTACTACCGGCCGCATTATTATCACGAGTATCGCGGCTGGCGGCGGTAATTAACGGCGGCATGCCATAGTCTGCCGCAGAGCGGGGGCGGGCCGGCCGGGCCTGCCCCGCGATCGTAGGGAGTTAGCGGGTTCTCAACACCATAAACAGCGCGACCCACAGCAGGCCGAGAAAGTGCCAGTAGTAGGCGACCACGTCCACCAGTTCGCGGCGCTTGGATCTGGCCAGCAGCACCACCCCAAGCGCGACGATTCCGCCAAGCAGGTGCGCGCCGTGCAGGCCGGTGAACAAATAAAAAAACGAGCTGTGCGGATTCTGAGACAGGTAGGCTCCCTGCGCCATCAGTTCGCGCCAGGCGGTTAACTGCGAGGCCAGAAATCCGGCGCCGAAGCACGCCGTCACGACGAGCAGATGCGAAGCCATCCGCCACTGGCCGCGCCGGAAAACGTGGCGTGCGGTTTCAAACATCACACTGGAGGCAACAATCAGCGCCGTGCTCACCCACAGGGTTCCCGGCAGTTTGATGGGCGCCCAGTAGGGCGGATGCGAGGAGCGCCAGTAATAGGCCAGCACCAGCGCCGCGAAAAAAATAAAAATCGAGATGCAGACCGCCGTCAAGCCGACCTTGTAGAGTCCGGGGACCGGCCGGTTGGGGTCCTCCAGCGACGCCGGAAGCACCACCACCTGTGAGGTTTTCCCGACGCGATCGCTCAGCAGGCCCGACATCGATGCACCTCCATTCTATCTCCGCCGCACCTCGGGCGGCGATCCCCGATACTGAAAAAAGGAGGGCAAGGAATGCGCAGCTTTGAGAGCCTGACCGAACCGGAGATTTTGGCCCTGGCGATTTCGCTGGAGGAAGAGGACGAACGCATTTATGCCGATTTCGCCGAGGGCCTGCGCGAAAATTTTCCGGCGACGGCGGCCATCATGGACGCCATGCGCGATGAAGAGTCCGGCCATCGCCGCCGCCTGATCGAACTGTTCCGGCAGAAGTTCGGCAATCATATTCCGTTGATCCGGCGCCAGGATGTGCGCGGGTTCGTGAACCGGCGGCCGGTGTGGCTGGTCCGCCCGCTGGGACTGGAGACGGTTCGCGCGCAAGGCGCCGCGATGGAGGAAGAAACGCGACGCTTTTACGAGAAAGCGTCGGCTCGCACGCACGACCCCGCGATCCGCCAGTTGCTTGACGACCTCGCCCAGGAAGAGCGCGATCATCAGAGCCGCGCCGAGGAGTTAATCGAAGACAAACTGAGCCCCAGCGTCAAGCACGAAGAGGACGAAGCCCGGCGCCGGCTGTTCGTCTTGCAGATCGTTCAGCCCGGCCTCGCCGGGCTGATGGACGGCTCCGTGTCGACGCTCGCCCCGGTTTTCGCCGCCGCGGTGGCGACACACAATCCCTGGGATGCGTTTCGCGTGGGGCTGGCCGCCTCGGTCGGCGCCGGGATCAGCATGGGCTTCGCCGAGGCGCTGTCCGATGACGGCAGCCTCACCGGCCGCGGGCATCCCTGGGTGCGCGGCATCGTCTGCGGATTGATGACCGCCCTCGGCGGGATCGGACACACGCTGCCGTTTCTGTTGCCGCAGTTCCGGGCCGCCATGACCGCCGCGATCGCGGTAGTAGTGGTCGAATTAGGCGTCATTACCTGGATTCGCAATCGCTACATGGAGACGCCCCCGTTGTCCGCCGCCGTTCAGGTTGGCGTGGGCGGAGCGTTGGTCTTCCTCACCGGACTCTTGATCGGCGGTTCCTGAGGGCAAACCGGCCAGTCCTGATAGAATAAACGCCCATGGCCGAGTACAGCGCGAAAGAGCAGCGCGGCTGGTATATGTACGATTTCGCCAATTCGGCGTTTTCGACCACCGTCGTGACGCTCTTTCTCGGCCCATACCTGACCGCGATCGCGAAATCGGCGGCCGGTCCCGACGGCTACATCCACAGCTTCGGCGGGGCTCTCGATCCGCGCAGTTACTGGAGCTTCCTGGTCAGCCTCTCCGTCATCCTCCAGGTTCTGTTTCTGCCGGTGATCGGCGCGGTGGCCGATTATGGCCGGCGGAAAAAAGAAGTGCTCGCCGCCACCGCGTATCTCGGCGCGTCGGCCACCATGGGGATGCTGTTTGTTCAGGGGCGCGATTTTCTGCTCGGCGGCCTGCTGTTTCTTGTCGCCAACGTCGCCTTCGGCGCCTCGGTGGTAATTTACAACTCGTTTCTTCCGGAGATCGCGCCGCCGGAGGACCGCGACGCGGTGTCGTCGAAAGGTTTCGGCATCGGATACATCGGCGGCGGACTGCTGCTGGCGCTGAACCTGATTCTTTACCTGAAAGCCGGCGCCATCGGCGTCAGTGAAGGACTCGCGGTGCGCATCAGCCTCTGCTCGGCCGGCCTCTGGTGGGCCATCTTCACCATTCCGACGCTTCTCGCGCTGCGGAACCGCGGCGCGGCGCGGGAACTGCCGCCGGGCGAACGCGCCGTGAAAGCCGTTCTGAAACAGCTCGCCCACACGCTGGGCGAGGTGCGCCGCTTCCCGCAAACCGTCACGTTCCTGATCGCCTATCTTCTCTATAACGACGCGATTCAAACGGTTCTCAATCTCGCGTCCCAGTTCGGAAACGATGAGTTGAAAATTCCCGTTTCCACGCTGACGCTGGCGATTCTCATGGTCCAATTCGTGGCGTTTTTCGGCTCCATCGCCTTCAACCGCGTCGCCGCCGCCATCAACGCCAAACGGGCGGTGATCTTCACGCTGGTCATCTGGACGGCGGTGCTGGTCTACATTTACGCCGCGGTCAAAACAACGCTGGAATTTTTCGTGATGGCGGCGATCGTGGCCATGGTCATGGGCGGCAGCCAGGCGCTGAGCCGGTCGCTTTACGCACAAATCGTGCCGCGCGAGAAAGAAGCGGAATATTTCAGCATTTACGAGATCAGCGATAAAGGGACAAGCTGGATGTGCCCGCTCCTGTTCGGCCTGGCCATGCAGTACACGCACAGCTACCGGACTGCGGTGCTGTCGCTCATCGTGTTTTTCATCGCCGGGCTGCTGGTGCTGCTGAAGGTCGATATCGCGCGCGGGGAAGAAGAAGCCGCCGCCGCTTGATTCTTCCGGAGCCGTTGAGGAGGCGTCCGGCTGGGCGCTTATCCAGCCGCGGCGTCAGGCGGGCCGCTCTTCGCCGGTTCGGCTTCGCGGCCCAGCGCTTCGCCCGCCAGGATACGATCGATCAGCTCGCTCACCCCCGCGCCGTACTCCCCGCGGGTGACCACGTCGGCCGATTCCTTCAGCGCGGGAATCGCGTTGGCCACCGCTGCGGCGACCTGGCAGAAGCGCAGAAACACATGATCGTTTTCGGCGTCGCCGATGCCTACGGTGTTGTGCTCGGAGAGGCGGAGTTCGGCCAGAGCCGCAGCCAAGCCGGTCTTCTTATTGACGCCGGAGGGCAAAATCATGACCGAGCTTTTATTGAAAATCACCTGTAATTGCAGGCCCAGCTCGCCGATGATTTTGATAACTTCGGCTTCCGCCGGGCGGCGCGTTGAGAGGATCACATCGCCGGCTTCCGGCGGTTTGACGCCCCGCCGCCGCAGGGCTTCGAAGAAAACCGGCGGCGCGGGCTCGGCGAGAATCCGCTTTTCCCGCGTCCCGGGCGAATAGAGAACTGCGCCGTTTTCGGCCACCACGCGGTCAAAAAGATCGAGCTGGGGGAAAACCGACTTCAGTTCCTCCAGCACGCGGCCGGTGACCAGGATCAGTTTGCGCCCGGATCGCCGGAACCGCTCCAGCGCCGCCAGCGTCGCCGGATCGACCACGCCGTCCCGCGCCAGCGTCCCATCGAAATCCGACGCGAGCGCGAGACATTGCACGCCCTCAGTTTACGAGGGCCGGGAAACGCAAGGCAAGACGCCGGCATCACACTCCGGGGGCGCTATGAAAATTCGAATCGTACTGGCGAGCGGAATCCTGATGGCGATGTTGGCAAGTTGTTCGCGATCCGCCGAAGAACGGCAGCGGCAGGCCGATGACGCCGCGCGGCAGGCCGGACGCGCGGCCTACGAAGCCGCGGAAAAAGCCAAACAGGCCGCCAAGGAAGCCGAAAAAGCCGCAGACGACCTGAACCGAAAGCTGGAGCACGCCGGTGTGGAAGCGCGCAAGGGCTGGGAGGAAGCCCAGCGCGAGCACCAACAGCAGCCTCCCAAGCAATAGGCGGCGATTCCTCCGGAAAAATCGCGATCCATACGCCAGGTCCTGGTTCCGGACTGCCGCTTACTTCCGCACCGCCGCCAGGCCCGCGCCGGCGGCCGCTAGCAGCGCGCCCGCAACGCGGTTGATCCAGGCCGCGTACCGCGGCTGCCGGGCCCAGTGCGATGCCCGTCCTGCCGCCGCGCCGTAGGCTAGCAGAACAAGAAACTCGATGATCCCGGAAGTGACACCAAGAATCGCCACCTGCGCCGGAATCGGAGCGCGCGCGTCCAAGAACTGGGGCAGCAGCGCGGAAAAGAAGATCAGCGCCTTCGGGTTAGAAACCTGAACCAGAAAGGCATCGCCGAACAGCCGCCGGGATAGCCCTGCTTCCTGGCAAGGCGCGATGAGCCCATCGCCGGACATCGCGCGGGCGCCGAGATAGACCAGGTAAGCGGCGCCGGCCCATTTCAGCAGAGAAAACAGCCGATTGGAGCCTGCCAGGAGCGCTCCGACGCCGGCCGCCGAGAGGAGAAAATACACCGCGTTGGCGGCCAGGATGCCGGCGCTGGAGACGATGCTGCGCCGGGCGCCGGACCGTAGCGCGCTTGAAAGAACAAACAGCACGGCCGGCCCCGGCGCCAAGCATAACATGAATTCCATCGCGGCGAACAGGGACCAGAGGGTCCAGCTCATTCCTTCAATATATGCTCCGGCGGCGTGTGCTCCGGCGCGGCGGGCTGTTCCCGTCCTGCGGCCCGCGCCGCCGCCGTATTTTCCCCCGCCTTGGCCGCCAGCTCCACGCCGAGGATATATTTGCCGCCGAACCGCGCCAGGTGTTTTACGGTCGCCGCGCCGGAGATGTGGATCCGCTCGGCGTTCAGCAGAACTCTGGATCCGGGCGCAACCGGCACAGGGCATTCGATGCGCATTCCGCTTTGCGAGACATCGACGCACTTCACCTGCGCAAATCTGGTTTCGCCCCGCGGATCCTCCCAACTGAGCCGGACCGGGCACATCCAGGGGACGCGCCGGTGGCGGCGTGCCTCTTTCTTCAACGGCTTCTCCCAGGTCCTTTATCGGCGGACGGACCGCCTTTAGTTACGATATGAATTTATGCCCTTCGACCCCGAATTTCGCTATTTCATGGGCGACGACGGCGGCTTCTTTGACGACTCCGGCGGCGGCGAGGACGACTACCCCGGCGACGACGAGGACGACTATCCGGAGGATGACGAGCAAGCCGACCCGGACGACGATCCGTACCAGGATGAGGATGAGGATGAGTACGGCGGCGGCGACGGCGGCGAGGACGGAGGCGGCGATGACGACGACTTCTCCGATCCCGGCAGCCTGCTCGATCTCGACGACGATGTCGCTCTTTCCGCCGGCGACTTTCCAAACGCCACCGAAGCCGATTTCATCGACGACGACGGAAGCTGGACCGTGGACGATTACCAGCAGTCCGCCGAAAATCTCTTCGGCGATCACCAGTATTTCGGTGACACGATGGAGCAGCAGCGCGCCGAGGAAGGCTACCGCCGCTTTGACGATCCCGGCTTCCTGAGCGGCTTCGAGGAGGTGGCGCCGGGCAGCTCGGAAACCGTTCGCCTGTTCGAGCGCGACGGCCGCCTTTCGGCGTTCGGATTCGTCAGCGCCGCGATGCTCGAATATCTGCGCATGCGCTACACCGGAATCGATCTGAGTAATCTCGAAGTCTCCGTTCCGCCGCGCGGGGAGCCGGTGATGCCGGAGCCTCTGCCGCCGGCTTTCGACGCCGTGCAGCCGGCCGAGGCGGTCGACTTGCGCAAGTACTGCACGCCGGTCGGCGATCAGGGGCAGACGTCGCGCTGCTCGGCGTTCGCCTGGACCCATGCCACGGAGCTGGTGGCCAATCTCAAGACCGGCAGCACGGCCAAGCTGTCGCCCACCTACGCCATGCTGCAATTTCAGCGGATGCAGGGCGACGCCCGCGACTACCGCTACGCCTACACCGGCGGCGACGGCACCGTCAGCGGTACCGGCCCCGGCCAGGTGCTGGCTGAACACGGCACCTGCCGCCAGGAGCTGTGGCCCGATCAGAGCGAAGTTCCCACCACCTCCGAACGCGTGCTCCTCTCCGACGCCGCGCAGCACCTGCTCGACGGCAAGCCGCACCCCATCTCGATCGACGATCTCCGCAAGGTGCTCAGCGCCGGCTGCCCGGTTCACGTGGCCATCAACACCGGACCAAACTTTTCCGATGTCGGCCGTGACGGCATTTTTAACGCCGCCGAAGCTCCCAGCGGCCGCCACGGCCGCCACGCCATGCTGATCGTGGGCTATACCGGCAATTTCTTCATCGTCAAAAACTCCTGGGGCGAAGACTGGGGCGATAAAGGCTATTGCTATATTCCGAAGAACGTGCTGGCCGCCTCTGAGCCGGACCTGGTCGCGGTTCTGGTGAAAAAAGCGGATCCCTCCTCCGGCCGGTAACGTTTCGAGGACACGCCGTCACCCTGCCGGTTTGAACCTTCCGGGTAAGGAGGGTTCTATTTGATGGAATTTTCCTGCTCACCTTTCAACGAATTCGCGGGAATGGAGCGCGGCTGGGACGCAGTCCGCCCCGTGAGATAAACGCCGGCGCACGCCGCCTTTGGTTGGCAGAATTCTTGCAATCGACAGCCGCGAGCGCAAACGTTTCCGGCGCAAAAATTCGTCTTACGCGCGGGTCCGCGTATCCGCATGGGAAAGGGTCGTAGCAGATTATGTCTACCAATCCAGTTCCTGCCACAGATGGCGCCCTGGACGCGGCGGTCTGGGCGGGCCTTCAGGTGTTTTCGACGTGTCCTTCCTCCCACGTCACTCCGGACCGCTACCGCGAGCGCGTCATCGCCGCCGCCCGCTGGAGCGAACAGGCCGGCTGCACGGGAACGCTGATCTACACCGATAACACCCTGGTGGATCCGTGGATGGTCGCGCAGATCGTCATCACGAACACGTCGAATTTGTGCCCGCTGGTTGCGGTGCAGCCGGTCTATATGCATCCTTATTCGGCGGCGAAGATGGTGGCCACCCTGGCGTTCCTTTATGGCCGAAGGGTGTTTTTGAACATGGTCGCGGGCGGATTCAAGAACGATCTGGCGGCCCTCAACGACGACACGCCGCACGACAGCCGCTATGAGCGGCTTATCGAGTACACCACCATCATCCGCCGGCTCCTGGAACAGCGCTCGGTTAGCTTCGAGGGCCGCTTCTATCAGGTGCGCGGGCTTTCTTTAAATCCACGCGTGCCGCCCGGGCTGCTTCCGGGAGTGCTCGTCTCCGGATCGTCGGAAGCGGGCATGGCCGCCGCGCGCGAGATGGGGGCGATCGCGGTGAAGTATCCCGAGCCTCCGGCGGAGTGCGCCGCCGCGCCGCGGGCATCCGCCGTGCCCTGCGGTGTGCGCATCGGAATCGTCGCGCGGGCCAGCGAGGACGCGGCCTGGCGAGCCGCCTATGAGCGGTTTCCGGAGGACCGCAAGGGCCGGCTCACGCGCCAGCTCGCCGCGAAAATTTCCGATTCCTCCTGGCACAAGCGGCTCTCGGAGATCCGCGGGCCGGCCCGGGGAGCCTACTGGCTGCATCCCTTCGAAACCTATCAAACCAATTGCCCCTATCTGGTCGGCAGCTATGAAACGGTCGCTGAACAACTGCGGCGATATATGTCCTACGGATATTTGACCTTCATTCTCGATATTCCTCAATCGGAGGAGGAGTTTGAGCACACCGCCGCCTGCTTCGATCGGGCGCGGCAGGGGGCTGCGGCATGAATCGCCGGCTTCAGGATCTTCTGGTGCAGTCGGCCGATCGCGCGCCGGAGTCCGCCGCCATCGTCTTCCAGGGCGAAAAGACCAGCTACGCCGAACTGGAGCAGGCCAGCAACCGGCTGGCGCGCGCGCTGCGCGACGGCGGATGCGTGCGCGGGGACCGCATCGCCCTGCTCGTTCCCAAATCCCCCGAAGCGCTGACCGCGATGTTCGCGGCGCTCAAGGCCGATTGCATCTACGTGCCGCTGGACACCTCCAGCCCCACCGCCCGCCTGGGCCGGATTCTGGCGAGCTGCGAGCCGGCCTGCATCCTCGCCGTACAGTCAACCGCGCCCGCGCTGGAGGACCTGAAGGCCTTCGCCCCCGGCGCCTGGACCGCGCTGCTGGACGAGGCGCCCGGCGTGGAGGCGCGCTTCCGCCGCAGCCATCTGGCTTCCTATGGCGCGGCGCGCATCGAATCCCAGAGCCAGGAATCCGACCCGGCCCACATTCTGTTCACTTCCGGATCGACCGGCGCGCCGAAAGGCGTGGTGATCACGCACTCCAACGTGCTGCACTTTATCGACTGGGCGGTTCGCTACTTCGGCATCCGCGCCGGCGATAAAATCTCCGGCCATCCGCCGCTGCACTTCGATCTGTCGACCTTCGACATCTATGGGACCGTCGCGGCCGGAGCCCAGCTTCATCTGCTGGCGCCGGAACTGAGTCTGCTTCCCCATCGCCTGGCGGAATATATCCGGGCCGCGGAGCTGACCCAGTGGTTTTCCGTGCCCTCGATTCTCCAGCACATGGCGCGCAGCGGCGTGGTGCGCCAGAACGATTTCCCGTCGCTCGAACGGCTGCTGTGGTGTGGCGAGAAGTTCCCCACGCCGGGCTTAATCCACTGGATGCAGCGCGTTCCGCACGCGAAATTCGTCAACCTCTACGGCCCCACCGAGACGACCATCGCCAGCAGCTACTATCACGTGGAGCGGTGCCCGGAAAGCGAAACCGCCGAAATTCCGATCGGCGGCCCGTGCGGCGGCGAGTTGCTGCTGGTTTTGGACGAGCAGCTCCGCCCGGCGCCGGTCAACCAAATCGGCGATCTGTACATCGGCGGCGTGGGGCTCAGCCCCGGCTACTGGCGCGATCCGGAAAGGACCCGCCAGGTCTTCCTGAAAAATCCGTTCGCCAGCGATCCCTGCAGCCGGATCTACAAGACCGGCGATCTGGCGCGAATCGGCCCAGACGGCCTCATTTACCTGGTGGGCCGCTCCGACACCCAGATCAAAAGCCGCGGCTACCGCATCGAGCTGGGCGAAATCGAAAGCGCGCTGCATGGCATCGCCGGAATTCGCGACGCGGCGGTGGTCGCCGTGGAAACCGGCGGCTTTGAAGGTCTCCAGATCTGCTGCGCCTACGTTCCCCAGCCCGGTTTCGATCTTTCGCCCAGCAAGCTGCGCCAGCATCTGGCGCGAGCGCTGCCGTCCTACATGATCCCCTCGCGGTGGATGGAGTTCGACGCGCTGCCGCTGAATGGAAACGGCAAGATCGCCCGGCCGCTTCTCCAGCAGCAATTCAAACGAGAAACCGCCGCTGCCATCTCAGGAGGAAAGGATTGAATCCCGTAGCCGGAAGAATTATGCCGCTCGAAATCGACGAATACGCCGCCGCGATTCAACAGATACTTTCCGATAAGTTGCTGGTCGAGGTGGATTCCCTGGACACAGATCTGCTTCAGGCCGGCCTGCTTGACTCGCTCGCCCTGATTCAACTCCTGGTTCACCTGGAGGAACGTTTCGCGGTCCGGATCCCGCTCGACGAGCTGGAGATCGAGGATTTGCGCTCGATCTGCTCGATGGCCCGCAGGATCGCGCGGCAAAAGGAGGCCGGAAACGGCGTCCCGCTCCACGGATGAAATGAATATGGCCGGATTGTATCTGTTATATCAGGATGCGACTGGACCGCACCGCAACGCCGGTGACCGTTGTGCCGTCGCCGCATCACGGCGGTCTGGGGATCACGCGCACGCTGGGGCGGCTGGGAATCGAGGTCTTCAACGTCGACGGCGAGCGCTGGTGCCCAGCGTTCTTTTCGCGGTATTGCAAAGGCCGGCTGGTTCACGATCTGGACGCCGCGACGGAGCGCGAATCGGTCGAAGCGCTCGTGGCGCTTGCGCGGCGGATCGGCGCGCGCTCCATTCTGGTTCCCACCACCGACGGGGCGGCGCGCCTGATCGCCGATTCCGCCGAGGCGCTGCGCCGGCACTTCATTTTTCCCCCGCAGCCGCCGGAGTTGATCCGCGCGCTGCTCAGCAAAAAGGAGATGCTAGAACTGGCGCGGCGCCATGGCATCCTGGCGCCCGCCGCGGTCTTCCCTCAGAATCGCGCCGAGTTGCTGGAAGCGCCGGATCATCTCGGGCTGCCGTTGATCGTCAAAGGCGTGCGCGGCGATACGTGGGCCCGCACCAGCCGGAGCAAGGTTCTCGTCCGCAGCCGCGCGCAGTTTCGCGCTCTTTGCGATCTCCTTCCGGACGCCGTGGTGGCGGAGCTGATGGTGCAGGAATACATCGCCGGAAAAGAGGACACGGTGTGGATGTTTAACGGCTATTTCGATGCACGGTCCAACTGCCGCGCTGCGTTCACCGGCCGCAAGCTGCGGCAATGCCCCGCCTACGCCGGCGTGGCCAGTCTGGCCGCCGCTGAAAAGAATCCGGCGGTGGAAGACGCGGCGGAGATGTTCATGAAGAGCGTCGGCTATTGCGGCATCGCCGACATCGATTTCCGCTACGACGCGCGCGACGGCCGCTACAAAATTCTGGATGTGAATCCCCGCGTCGGCAGCACGTTCCGGCTGTTCGTGTCGGAGGACGGAATGGACGTGGTGCGTGCGATGTATCTCGATCTCACCGGCCAGGATATTCCCGCTTCGCCGCAGCGGGCCGGCCGCAAATGGATGGTCGAAGATCTGGATGTGGCGGCGGCGTGGGGCTACGCGCGCGAAAACTCGCTCGGCTTTATCGATTGGCTGAAGTCGCTGCAAGGAGTCGACGAACTGTCGTTTTTCGCCTGGGACGATCCCGTGCCGGTGGCGCTCATGCTGCTGGCCGATCTGCGCGAGCTGTGCTCGCGAAGCCGGCTCCGCGCGCGGCGAATCCCGCCGTTTTACCCGAAATCCCCCGCCGCGCCCGCTCGAAAGCCACCTGCCTATGAACATTCTCGGAATTAGCGGTTTCGAAAACGCGATGCCTTTCAAGCGGCGCCAGTTCCCCGGCCGCCAGGAGCGCGAATACCGCATCTGCCAGGGACACGACGCGGCCGCGGCCCTGCTGATCCACGGAGAAATCATAGCCGCCTCCGCCGAAGAGCGCTTCGACCGCAAAAAGCACAGCGCCCATTTTCCCGTTCTCGCGATTCAGGATTGCCTTGAACAGGCGGGCGTGAAACTGGCCGATATCGACGAAATCGCGCACGCCTTCGATTATTCGCCGCTCGAAAAAATTTTCCGGATCTCCTCGGCGGATCTCTACAACGAAGTTTTCTCGCGCGATGCCCTGCTCCGGCTCGCCGCGCGCGATCTGCCGGGATTTCCCGCGTCGCGCTTCCACCACGTCAATCATCACCTGGCGCATGCCGCCAGCGCCTACTTCACCTCCGGCTGGGAGGAGTGCCTGGTGATCGTCATCGACGGCATGGGGGAGGCGCAAAGCGCCTCCGTCTACCAAGCCCAGGGCGGAACCTTGACGAAATTGCGCGAAATCTCCGCGCTCGATTCGATCGGCATCCTGTATTCGCTGGTCACCCTGCATCTGGGCTTCGACTTCAACTCGGATGAGTACAAGATCATGGGACTGGCGCCCTACGGCGATCCGTCCCGGCGCCGGCGGTTTTTTGAGGAAGCGGTCGAGCTGCGCCCCGACGGTTCGATCCGCATCCCCCTGCTGCATCTGAACCGCTCGCGGGAAGAGCGCGAATTTTACACCGCCTCGCGCCGCTACCTCGAACAGCGGCTCGTGCCGGCCCGCGCGCCCGACGATCCGATCACCGACGAGCATCGCGACATCGCCGCCGCTCTTCAGGAGTGCCTCGATAACGTCATGCTCCATCTGTGCGGGCATTTCGCAAAGGCGACCGGGCAGCGAAAGCTCGCGCTCGCCGGCGGCGTGGCCTTGAACTGCACGGCCAACGGCCGGCTGATGCGCTCCGGCCTGTTCGATGAAATCTATATCCAGCCCGCCGCCGGGGACGACGGCAGCGCGCTCGGCGCGGCGCTCTATCGCGCTTCGCTGCATGACGAGATCCGCAACCGCCGGATGCCCGTGCCGTTCTATGGCCCGAGCCACTCCCGCGATGAGATCAACGCGGCGCTGACCCATTACGACGGTTCGATCGACGTCGCGCGATACGAATCGCTCGAGGAAGTCTGCGAGGAGGCCGCGCAGCTCATCGCCGAAGGACGCGTCATCGCGTGGTATCGCGGGCGGATGGAGTTCGGCCCGCGCGCCCTCGGCCACCGCAGCATCCTGGCCGACCCCGGACGTCCGGAGATGCGCGGCCGCATCAACGCCATGGTCAAAATGCGCGAGGCGTTTCGCCCGTTCGCCCCCGCCGTCACGCTCGAACAGGTGGACCGCTGGTTTGAGACCGCGCCCGGAACCGAGTACCCGTACATGATCGCCACCGTCGACGTGCGCCCCGAGTATCGCGCGCAACTGCCAGCCATCACCCACGTCAACGGATCGGCGCGGGTGCAGACGGTCGCCCGGCGCGACAACCCGGAGTTTCACGCGCTGCTCAAGGCGGTGGGAAAGACGACGGGCCGGGAGATGGTCTTGAATACAAGTTTCAACGTGAAGGGTCAGCCGATCGTCAACACGCCGCGCGAGGCGATCGAAACTTTTCTTTCAACGGGCATCGAATTTCTGTTCCTGGAAAATGTTTTGCTGCGCCGGCGGGCAGCCACGCGCCGCACGCCGGAGGCCGCCAAACAACTGGCGCGGAGATGAACAGGTTGGCAAGGCCAGTAGAACAAACGATCTGGCCTGGGAGGAAACAACATGAACTCGAGTCAAATGGAACGGGCCGCCTATATCGCGGCGCACCGCATCTTGAGCACGGACCTCAGTGCCCCCGAGCTGGCTTGTCCCGGCGCCCGGCGGTCGGCCACGGTGGATAAAATCGCCGCGATCATTAAGGACGTCTACGAGGCGCACAACCAGCGCCTGGATCACCTCACCGACTGGTGGCCGGCCGCGGGCGGGCCCGCCCTGAAGATCATTTCCCCGGCGGCGCGCCCGTGGACGGCGGCTCCTCTTCGCGCAGCAGCACGAGCGACTGCCGCACCAGCCGCAGCAGCCCTCCGCTTGCGGGAAGCGCCGAACCCGGCTCTAAGTCGGGCTCATTCGTATCGATCACTACGCTCCAGCCTCCGCCGTTCGGCGGCGCGGGCAGGCGAAAATCGATGTGCTCGTGATGGCAGTTGAGCAGGAGCAGAAACGAGTTGTCGATCACCGGCAGGCCCGACTCATCGATGTCCTGAAGAGTGCGGCCGTTCAGCATCATGCCGATGCAGCGCACCCAGCCGGCGTTCCACTCCTCGTCGGTCATCTCCGCCCCGTCCGGACGCAGCCAGACGATGTCTTTCTGGGGCGTGCCGCGAATGGCGCGGTCCTGATAAAATTTGCGGCGCCGCAGATTGGGATGGCACCGCCGCAATGCGATCAGCTTCTGCGTAAAGTGCAGCAGCGACTGGCGCGATTCGCTCAGATTCCAGTCGTACCAGGTCAGCGGATTGTCCTGGCAATACGCGTTGTTGTTTCCTTTCTGATCGCGGTCGATCTCGTCGCCGCCGCAGATCATCGGCACGCCTTGCGAAAGCAGCAGCGTGCCCAAAAAATTCCGCTTCTGCCGCTCCCGCATGCTCAGGATCACCGGGTCGCCGGTATCGCCTTCCACGCCGAAATTCCACGAATAGTTGTCATTGCAGCCGTCGCGGTTGTCTTCGCCGTTGGCTTCGTTGTGCTTTTCGTTGTAGCTCACCAGATCGTGCAGTGTGAAGCCGTCGTGCGCGGTGACGAAATTGATGCTCGCCGAGGGCCGGCGACCATCGTGCTGGTAAAGATCGCTGCTGCCGGTAAGCCGGTATCCTAAATCGGAGAGCTGGCCCTCGTCGCCTTTCCAGTAGCGCCGCACCGTGTCGCGGTACTTTCCGTTCCATTCCGCCCACAGCACCGGAAATTTGCCGACCTGATAACCGCCCTCGCCGACATCCCATGGCTCGGCGATCAGCTTCACCTGGGAGATCACCGGATCCTGGTGAATAATGTCGAAAAACGCGGAAAGCCGGTCCACGTCGTGCAGCTCCCGCTCCAGCGTCGCCGCCAGGTCGAAGCGGAACCCGTCGACGTGCATTTCCAGAATCCAGTACCGCAGATTATCCATGATCAGCTTGAGAACCTGCGGGTGGCGCATGTTCAGACTGTTGCCGGTGCCGGTGTAATCCATGTAGTAGCGCGGATTGCCGGGCGCCAGCCGGTAATAGGTCGGATTATCGATGCCGCGGAAGCTCAGCATCGGGCCCAGGTGATTGCCTTCGGAGGTGTGGTTGTAGACGACATCCAGAATCACCTCGATCCCCTCGCGATGCAGCGTCTTGACCATGGCCTTGAACTCGGCCACTTGCCCGCCGGTGTCGCCCGATGAGGAGTAGCGCGCGTCCGGGCTGAAAAAATTGGTGGTGTTATAGCCCCAATAATTGCGCAATCCGCGGTCGACCAGGATTTTGTCGTCCAGAAAATCGTGAACCGGCATCAGCTCGACCGCGGTGATCCCCAGTTTCTTTAAATATTCGACGGCCGCGCGCGAGGCCAGCCCCGCGTAGGTTCCGCGCAACTCCTCGGGCACCTCCGGATGGCACTGGGTAAATCCTTTGACGTGAACTTCGTAGAGAATCGATTCGCTGAGCGGCGTCTTCGGCGGCCGGTCCGTGTCCCAATCGAAATAAGGGTTGACCACCACGCATTTCGGCATGCCCCGCGCGCTGTCGGAGGCGTCCATCGCCAGGTCGGCATCGCCGTTTCCGAGCGGGTAAGGAAAAATCGGCTCCTTCCAGTTGACCTTTCCCGCCAGCGCCTTGGCGTAGGGGTCGATCAGCAGCTTGTTCGGATTGAAGCGCAGGCCCCGCTCCGGATCGTACGGGCCGTGAACGCGGTAGCCGTAGATCTGGCCCGGATGCACGCCGGGCAGAAAGGCGTGCCAGACATGCGCGGTCTGCTCGATAAGTTCCAGACGCTGAGTCTCTTCCGCACGCGGATCGTCGAACAGGCACAGCTCGACCTTCTCTGCGTTTTCCGAAAACAGCGCGAAATTCGTTCCGGTGCCGTCCCAGGTCGCGCCTTGGGGAAACGGTCTGCCGGGAAGTACGGTGCGGATCATGTTCAGCGAATCCTTCTGTTTCGGAGCTTCTTACCGCCGTTTCCTGCACACCTCGGCAGATGTTGCAGCCCGGCGGCCCACAATTCCGGGAAACGGCTTCTCCCGAACAACTTACCTGCCAATCGTTTTTCGGAGTCCCTCCCGACTTCCGAGCCCCTGGCCTCCGAACTGCTCTGAGACGCCATCCAAACCAGGAAGGAGCAGGTTCAGCCAGATGACCAGAGAAGCCTACGGACAAGCTTATCAGCGCGGATTCGAGCTCACGATCCGGTTCCTGATCTCCCGGGGAGTGCCGCGGGATCTGGCGCGCGACGTGGCGCAAGCCGCCTGGGTGAAGGGATGGGAAAGACTGTCTCAGCTTCGCCATGAAAACATGGTCACCACCTGGGTGAACGCGATCGCTCTCAATGTGCATCGCAGCGTGCTGCGAAGCGAGAAAGCCTGTCAAAGTTTGCCGGAATTTTATTCCCATGCGGAATTGAACCTGGCGGCCATCGATTTAAAACGAATCCTCAAGTTCTGCCCGCCGCGCGACCGGGCGCTGTTGGAGCTACAGATGCAAGGAGACACCGCGGAGGAGATTGCGCGCAAGCAAGGCGTCACCGAGACCGCAATCCGCATCCGGCTGCTGCGGGCGCGCCGGGCGGCCCGTTCCCGGGCGGAAAGAAAGCCGGTCTTTGTGGCCCTCCAGGCCAGGCGCGACGCGGCGTAAAGCCGGCGGAGAGAAACAAGGAGTTGTTTTATGAACTTTATGAAATTTATGTCTTTCAGCTTCCTGCTCGCGGCATCTTTGTTCGCCGCCGACGCCGGCTGCAAGGCCGACGATATCAAGCGGATCGAGGCCGCGGCCACCACGCTGGTTGAGATCCAGCACGCCAAGGACGGAGGCATTCCGCAGGATTTGCTGGAAAAAGCACACTGCGTCGGGATCATTCCGGCGGCCAAGCGCGCCGGATTCCTCGTGGGAGGGCAGTACGGAAAAGGCATTCTGACCTGCCGCATCCACGGCACCAACCGCTGGAGCGCGCCCGATATGATCGTTCTTGAAGGCGGGAGCTTCGGGCTGCAAATCGGCGCCGGCGAAACCGATATCGTCATGGCCGTCATGAACGACAACGCCGAGCGGCGCATGAGGAACTCGAAAGTCGAAATCGGCGGGGACGTGATGGCCGCCGCCGGTCCCTTGGGGCGCAGCGTCAGCGCGGACACCAACGCCACCATGCGCGCCGAAATTCTGACCTGGTCGCGCGCCCGAGGCGTGTTCGCCGGAGTCGATCTCAAGGGCGCGAGCCTGCGGCCCGATAACGACGACAATGCGGCGCTCTACGGCCGGACGGTCACTCCGGATGAAATTCTGAGCGGCAAGGTTCCGCATCCGGCGCAAGCGCGCGCGCTGTATGCCGAGTTGGAACGCTATGCTCCGTCCAAAGCGGCCCACACCGGCGAATAAATTCGACGCGGCACATCAAACTGACAACAACCCGGGCGCGGCCTGCGGCTTCGGCCAGACCGCCCCGGAGCTTGTCGTTCCCGCACAAGGCGGGGCGGGGGGATCCGCGCGGCCGCCAGCCTGGACTCAGGCGGCGGTTCGCGCCTCCCGGCGCTGATCCTCGCGGCGCGGAGCACGGCGCGAGCGCACCTCCTGCTCTGCCATCAGCCAATCCTCCACGTCGTGGCCGTCGATGCGCCCGCGGCTCTCCCAATAGGAGTAGGCCAGGCGGGCGATCTCCTGGCGTTCCTGCTCCGGATCTTGTGGTTCGGTTTCCCGGTTCGGCATCACATCCTCCCAATCGCTAAAAAGACTGCTTGGATTAGACCCGGTCCCTTCAAGCCTGTTTCAGACATTCATCTGCGAAGGCGGAGTCCCCGCGGGGTTCATCTGCGCCAGACGGTTGTGCAGCGTTCGTACGCTGATGCCCAAAATTTCCGCGGCGCGGCGCTTGTTGTGGTGGGTCAGCTTCAGCGTCAGTTGGATATAGGCGTCTTCGACATCGCGCAGCGGAACGCCGGCCTGCACCGAGCAGCTATATTCGCCGCGGCCGGCCTTGGCCCCGCCGCTGGGTTCGCCCGCGCCGAAGCCCCGCGGCAGATGCGAGGGCATCAGGGTGCCTTCTCCGGCCACGATCACGGCGCGCTCGATGATGTTGCGGAGCTCGCGAATATTGCCCGGCCACGGATAATTCCGCAGCAGCCGCAAGGTCTCCGGATGAAGATCGACGACCCGGCAGCTGTGTTTGCGGTTCAGTTCGGTGATCATCGCGGCGGCGATGGCGGCAATGTCTTCCTTGCGGTGCCGCAGCGGAGGCAGCGCGATGTGCACCACATTCAGGCGATAATACAGGTCCTCGCGCAGGCGCCTTTCGCGCAGCGCCGTTTCGAGCGGGCGGTTGGTGGCCGCGATCACCCGCACGTCCACCGGGATATCCGCCGTTGCGCCCAGCCGCCGCACCTTGGAATCCTCCAGCACGCGCAGCAGCTTGGCCTGCGTGCCGACCGGCATGTCGCCGATCTCGTCCAGCAGCAGCGTTCCGTTATGCGCCTGCTCGAAACATCCCGCACGGCGCTCCAGCGCGTCGGTAAACGACCCCTTTTCGTGCCCGAAGAGCTCGCTTTCGATCAGCGTCTCCGGCAGCGCGGCGCAGTTGACCGCCACAAAGGGCCGCTCGGCGCGCGGGCTGAGCTTGTGAATCGCGCTGGCCACCAGTTCCTTTCCAGTGCCGCTCTCGCCGGTGATCAGCACCGGCGCGCTGCTCGGCGCCACCTGCTGGATCAGAGAATAAACCTGGCGCATCGGCGGAGAGGTTCCCACCAGGTCGATCAGGTATCCCTGATAGCCGAGCTGGCGCTGCAGCCGCTCGGTTTCCTTCACCAGTTGGCTGTGGCGGACGGCGCGTTCGAGCAGCGTGGATAAAACCGCGCTCTGCACCGGCTTCTCCAGGAACCAGAACGCCTCCAGATCATGCACGATCGAAATCGCCTGATCCATGCTGCCGAATCCGGTGAGCACGATGGCCGGCGTCAGATCCCCGCGCTCCAGCAGCGTTCGAAGCAGCCGGAAACCGTCCATGCGCGGCATCATCAGATCGGTGGTGATGACGTCGACCCGCGCGGCGCCAAGCTTTTCCAGAGCCTCCTCGCCATCCGCCGCCGTCTCCACCAGGTAGCCCATCGATGCGACCATGGCGGCGAGATCGATCCGCTGCTGTTCCTCGTCGTCTACGATCAGGATCCGGGCGGGCACAACGTTACTCTTAGCAGTTCCATCGCCTTTCGCCCGGCTGCGCGATTGCAGGGCCCTGGTGGAGGTTCAATGAACAGGCAGGGTGCGTTTTGGTTTTTGGCGGGAGTGGGATGCGGCGCCCTGGTGGGGATGCTGTATGCTCCCCTGCCGGGCACACGCGCGCGGGCGATGGCCGCGGCCAAAGCCAAGCAGTCGCGGCGGTTATTTCAGGGCGGCGGAAGTCCGCCGCAAGCCGGCGGCGCGCCGGAGCCGGCGCGGGAAGCCGAGCCCGCGGCAGACCGGATCGGCGAGCGAATCCACCGCGGGCTGGAGGCCAGCCGCCGTCCCGCGCCGGGCCGTGACCGGCGGGAGTGAAATTCCCGTGCGGCAAATCCCGCCAAACACGTATTTTTTTCCGCGCGGAGCCGCATGGGGATGCGTTTTTCGCGATATTTGGCGTCAAATTGAGCTTGACCCAAGCTTGGCCGGGGACTTGCAAGCGTCAGGGTGAAACGCCGGCAAAAGGAATCTCAAAAAAGCGGGAAACAGCATGCTGAATTGGGCTCTCATTTTTTTCCTCATCGCGATCGCCGCGGCGATTATCGGCTTCAGCGGAGCCGCCGCGGCGGCCGCGGGCATCGCCAAAATCCTGTTCTTCCTGTTTCTCGCGCTTTTTGTCATCTCGCTTGCCGCCGGCGTGATGCGACGAGTGTAACGATTCCGAATAAGAGAGGCAGGTCATCCTCATGAGGAAAGTTCTGTTAAAAGGCGTTTTTATCGTGGGCGCATCGGGTATGATGGCGCTGGCGCAAAGCGCGCCGCCGGCCGGACAAACCGCGGCGGCCACCGATGCCGAGATCACATCCAAAGTTCATCAGGCGCTGAGGAGCGATCCCGCGGTCGGCGCGGCGGCGCAGCATATCCGCGTGACCACCAAGAACGGCGTGGTGACGCTTAAAGGGCGCGTCGCCACAACCGCCGAAAGAGATGAGGCGGTGGCTCAGGCGAAGCAGATCGCCGGAGATCAGAATGTCAAGGACGATCTGACGGTGGCCAAGAAGTAGCGGTCCGGAAGAGCCGCATCGCCGCCCGGCGTTCCGCGGGCTAAAGGCGCGCGGGCAGACTCCGGGCGGCTGTTCCGGCCGGGGGAGCGCGCTTTCTCTTCGGGGAGCGGCAAAGCGGCGGCCGGTCCTTGGCCGGGGGCGCGGATTCGATGGTTACGCCGATCATGCGGCCGTGTTCCGCGAACCCGTCACACCGCATCCACCGAACCCCGCCGCGCCGCAGCGCGCGAAATTCGCAATGAAAGGCGGCGCCCTTCTCCATGGCCCGTTCCGCCGCCGCGCGGACTCGCTCGCGATCGTCCGGGTGCACGCGGGCCAGCGCGCGATCAAGCGGCTCTTCCCGCGCCGCGCTGATGACGCGGTTCGTCTTCGGATCCCATTCCCACAAAGTCCCGCGCGTGGCGCGCAGCACCAGCGCCAGCCGGTTTTCGGCGGCTTGCAGCCGGGCCCGTATTTGTTCGAGTTCGGCGGCGCGCCCCTGCCCGGCTTCGCGCAACGCTTTCCGCTCGAGCGAGGTCTGGATGCGCGCCGCCAGCAGCGCCGGATCAACCGGCTTGAACAGATAATCCTCCGCCCCGATTTCCAGGCACCGGATCACGCCAGGCACTTCGTTGAGCGCTGAAAGAACAATCACCGGAGTCCCGGCGCACTGCGGATCGTTTTTGATCCGCTCCAGCACCTGAAAGCCGTCGAGCTTGGGCATGAGCATATCGAGCAGCACCAGATCCTGGGTGGATTGAACCAGCATCTGGAGCGCTTCCGATCCGCTGGACGCCTCGGTCACCTGGTGCCCGATCCGGCGGAGCTGCCGCGCCAGCAACTCGCGATTCCGGCGGTTGTCATCGACCACCAGAATACGGCCGGTGCGCCATTTCTTCCCGGTCTGCGGGGCGGCATGGCGCCGCGGCGGCGCGCCCGGATGCGCGGGGGCGGCTCCGGCGGCGAAGCTGAGCAGCTCCGCCGCGGCCCGGCCGATTTTCAGAACGTCGGCGAGATTCACGCCCTTCCGGTTTTCGCCGGTCACCGCTCCCAGGGCTTGCAAAATCGCATGCAGCGGCGCGGCGAGCTGGTAGCGCAGCTCGGCGACGATCTTCTCGCCGCGCTTGCCCGGATGTGGAACGAGGCTCGACTGCACGGTGCGGACCATGTCGCGCGCGGTTTCCCGGATGCGCACCAGATTCTGCTGCGCGCTGTCGAACCCCTGCGCCTCGCCGTCCTCAAGCAGCATCTCCGAATATCCGACAATGTGATTGAGCGGCGTCAGCAACTGGTGCCGGAGGGCTGCCAGATCGATTCGCGGCGCGGCGGGCGGGGAGTGGCTCATGGACCGCTTCTCCCGGCCGTTGGAATGCTCCCTGGACATAATGCCATGCCCAAGATCCTCCTGGTGGAAGACAACGAGATCAGCCGCGACATTCTGCTCCGGCGGCTGCGCAAGAGCGGATATGAAATCGTGGTCGCCGCCGACGGGACCGAAGCGCTGGCGATGGCGGCACGCGAACATCCCGACCTGATCCTCATGGATATGACGCTGCCGGGGATCGATGGCTGGGAAACCACGGCGGAGCTGCGGCGGCGTCCGGCGATCGCGCGCATTCCGGTGATCGCCTTAACCGCGCACACGCTGCCGGGCGATCGCCAGCGGGCGCTCGCCGCCGGCTGCAACGAGTACGAAACCAAGCCGGTGGAACTGCCGCGCCTGATCGAAAAGATCGA
>JAJPIT010000076.1 GCA_021324615.1 Terriglobia bacterium
CAATAATTTATTCATAAGCCCCTTGCGAAGCGGGCCCGGCGCTGCCCAAGCCGGTTAAGCCGACCGGCCCTCGCGCGCCTCGTACGCCGCAATCGCCGCTTCCTGTTGAAGAATATACCCCAATTCATCGACGCCTTCGAGCAGACAATGTTTCGAAAAAGCGTCGATGGGAAACTCCACCGCGCCTCCATCGGGCAGAGTCAGCGTCTGCGCGGCCAGATCGACCCGCACCATGGCGCCGGGCGAATTCACCAGCGCCGCGTGCGCATCCTTCGCTACAACGATCGGCAGCAGGCCGTTTTTCAGCGAATTTTGCCGGAAAATGTCGGCAAACGAGGTGCTCACCACGGCCCGGAAGCCGAACTGCAACAGCGCCCACGCCGCGTGCTCCCGCGAACTGCCGCATCCGAAATTATCCCCGGCCACCAGGATCTGCGCGTCTTTGGCCGCCTCCTGATTCAGAACAAACCCCGGAACCGGCGCGCCGCAGCCGTCATAGCGCCAATCATAGAAAAGCTGATCGCCCAGGCCGCTCTTCGCCGTGGTCTTCAGGAACCGCGCCGGGATGATCTGATCCGTGTCGATATTGTCGACCGCCAGCACCGCCGTTTTCGCCGTGAATTTCAAAGCAGCGTCCTCACATCGGTGATCTTTCCGGTGACCGCCGCCGCGGCCGCCGTCAGCGGGCTCGCCAGAAACGTGCGGCCGCCCTTGCCCTGCCGGCCCTCGAAGTTGCGGTTGCTGGTGGAAACGCTGTACTCGCCCGGTTGAAGGATATCGCCATTCATGCCGATGCACATCGAGCATCCGGCTTCCCGGAAATCCGCGCCCGCTTCGCGGAAAATGCGGTCGAGCCCTTCGGCCACCGCTTGCGCCTTCACCTGCCGCGATCCGGGAACCACCATCACCCGCACATTCTGCGCGACCTTGCGCCCCTTCATCACCGCCGCCGCCGCGCGCAGATCCGAAATCCGCGAATTGGTGCAGCTTCCGATGAACACGACATCCACCTTGTGGCCCGCCAGCGGTTTTCCCGGTTGCAGATCCATATACCGCAGCGCCTTGGCCAGCGTGTCGCGTTCGGCGGCGCTCGGCGCGGCCTCCGGATGCGGGATCGCCCCCGAAATCGGAATACCCATGCCGGGATTGGTCCCGAACGTAATCATCGGCTCCAGCGCGCCTGCGTCGAGGGAAACTTCGCGATCGTACACCGCGCCTTCATCGGTCGGCAGCGTGCGCCAGGCGGCGAGGGCCGCCTCCCAGGCCGCGCCCTGCGGCGCGAACGGCCGCCCGGCCAGATACTGATACGTCGTGTCGTCCGGCGCGATGAGCCCGGCGCGCGCGCCGCCCTCAATCGACATGTTGCAGATGGTCATCCGTTCTTCCATCGAAAGCGACCGGATGGTCGAGCCGCAGTACTCGAACACGCATCCCGTGCCGCCGCCCACGCCGATTTTGGCGATCAGCGCCAGAATAATATCCTTCGCCGTCACCCCCGTTTTGAGCGCGCCCTCCACGCGAACGGCGAAGCTTTTCGACGGCCGCTGCAATAAGCACTGCGAGGCCAGCACATGCTCCACCTCGCTGGTCCCGATGCCGAAAGCAAGCGCGCCAAAAGCTCCGTGCGTCGCCGTGTGCGAATCCCCGCAGACCACCGTCATGCCCGGCTGCGTCAGCCCCAGCTCCGGACCGATCACGTGAACAATCCCCTGCCGCTCGCTCGCTAAGCCGTAGCATTCAATTCCGAACTCGCGGCAGTTGCGTTCGAGCGTCTCCACCTGCACGCGCGCGATGTCATCGACGATCGGCAGGCCGCGCGGCGTGGTCGGCGTCGAATGATCGGTGGTCGCGATCGTGCGGTCGGGCCGCCGCACCTTCAGCCCCCGGCGGCGCAGGCCTTCGAACGCCTGCGGCGAGGTAACTTCGTGGACCAGGTGCAGGTCGATGTAGAGCAGCGCCGGCGCGCCTTCCCGCTCGGCCACCACATGGCGCTCCCAGATCTTTTGCAGGATCGTCTTCACGCCGCCGCCCCCGCGCCCGCCAGCGCTTCGCAAACCGCTTTCGCCACTTCCGACGTCGTCGCGGCCCTGGCCGGATTCAAATCCGCCGTCGCGATACCCGAGGCCAGAACGCGGCCCATGGCGTCCTCAATCGCCCGCGCTTCCTTCGCCAAACCGAACGAATATTCGAGCATCGCCGCCGCCGAGCCGATCGCGCCAAACGGATTTGCCTTGTTCCGCCCCGCGATGTCCGGCGCCGATCCGTGCACCGGTTCGTAAAAACCCCTGCCGTCGCCGAGCGAGGCCGACGGCAGCATCCCGATCGAGCCGGCCAGCACCGCCGCCTCATCGCTTAAAATATCGCCGAACATGTTCTCGGTGACGATCACGTCGAAGCGGCGCGGATTCAATACGAGCTGCATCGCGCAGGTATCCACGAGTAAATGATCGAGCTCGACCTCCGGATAATCGCGCGAAACTTCGCTCACCACTTTGCGCCAAAGCTGCGAATTTTCGAGCACGTTCGATTTATCGACGCTGGTCACACGCTTGCGCCGGCCGCGCGCCAGCTCGAACGCCTTCCGCGCAACGCGCTCGATCTCCCCGCGCGTGTAGCTCATCGTGTTGGTGGCGCGGTCGCCGTCGAGGCCGCGCGGCTGGCCGTAATAAAGCCCGCCGGTGAGCTCGCGCACAATCACAAGATCGGTTCCCGCGACGATCTCGCTCTTGAGCGGGGACGAACCGATCAGCGCAGGCCACATCTTCACCGGTCGCAAATTGGCGTAAACCTGAAGCGCCTTGCGGATACCCAGCAGCCCCTTTTCCGGCCGCTTCTCCGGAGGAAGCGAATCGAACTCCGGCGCCCCCACCGCCCCCAGCAGCGTCGCGCCCGCTTTCATGGCCTTTTCCAGCGTCTCCGCCGGAAGGGGCGATCCGGTTTTTTGAATCGCCGCGCCTCCGATCAGCCCTTCGCTGAGCAGCAGCTCGTGCCCGAACCGCCGCGCGGCGCTCTGTAAAACCTCCACCGCCGCGGCGGTCACCTCGGCGCCGATTCCATCGCCGGGCACGATCAGAATGTTCAACCGCATGTTAATTGATTCTATCGCGCCGGCGTTCTCCTCCGGCCTAATCGGCCGCTGCCCCGGAGGCCTTCATCTGCCCGATCACCTCGCGCGCCAGCGCCGCGATCTCCTCGTTGCGCACGCCCTTCTTCCGGTCCGCCAGCGCCGTAAATCGCGTGTACACCAGGTCGAGCTCCTCGCGCGTCAACGGAATGCCCAGATCGTCGCAGCGCCGCGCCAGCGCGTGGCGCCCGCTGTGCTTGCCCAGCACCAGACGCGTTTCCGGCACCCCCACCGTCCTCGGCTCGATGATTTCGTACGTCGTGCGCTCCTTCAAATAGCCGTCCTGATGAATGCCAGCTTCGTGCGCGAACGCGTTCTCGCCCACAATGGCCTTGTTCGGCTGCGGGCCGAAGGTGATGATCGAGCTCAGCAACTGGCTGGCGGAGAAAAGCTGCTCGGTGACGATCCGCGTCTCAAACGGCAGGCGGTCGTTCCGCGTCTTCATCGCCATCACCACCTCTTCAAGCGCGGCGTTTCCGGCGCGCTCGCCGATGCCGTTGATCGTGCACTCGATCTGCCGCGCGCCGGCGTGCAGCGCCGCCAGCGAATTCGCCGTCGCCATGCCCAGATCGTCATGGCAATGCACGCTGACCACCGCTGAATCGCCCAGCGCGCCCGCCATTCTGCCGATCATCGCCGCGTACTCCTCCGGAACCGTGTAGCCCACCGTATCCGGCAGATTCACCGTACGCGCTCCCGCCCCTACCACTGCCCGGCAGACCTGTTCCAGATACTCCGGATCCGTCCGCGTCGCATCCTCGGCCGAAAATTCGACGTCGTCGACGTAGCTGCGCGCCAGCGCCACCGCCGCGCACGCCTCCTCCAAAACCTGCTGCCGCGTCTTCTTCAACTTGTACTTGAGATGAATGTCGCTGGTCGCCAGAAACGTGTGAATGCGCGGCCGGCGCGCCGGCTTCAATGCGCGCGCGGCTTCCTCCACGTCCGCCTTGTTGGCCCGCGCCAGCGCCGCCACGTTGGCCCATGGAAATTCGCGGCTGATCGCCGCCACCGCCTCCGCGTCGCCTTGGGAGGCGATCGGAAATCCGGCCTCCAAAATATCCACGCCGGTTTCGATCAGCTTCGCCGCCATCCGGATCTTTTCCGCCACCGTCATCGAACAGCCCGGCGACTGCTCGCCATCGCGCAAAGTCGTGTCGAAAATGTATACTCGTTCGGCCATCGCCCAAGAATTGCACTTTGATCTGAATTTGACAAATTTATAATTTTCAATATTCTATAATCTGTTTTTATGGATCTGAACCCGCTGCGCGTCTTTCTTACCGTCGCTTCTGAAAGGAGCTTCTCCCGCGCGGCGGAAAAGCTGCTGCGGACGCAACCCGCGATCTCGCTGGCAATACAAAGGTTAGAAGCAGAGTTGGAGGAGAAGCTCATCGACCGCTCGGCCAAGGAACTGCTGCTCACCGACGCCGGACAGATCGTCTTCGATTACGCGCGGCGGTTCGAAACGCTGGAAAGCGCCCTCGGAAATGCGCTGGCCGAGCTGCGCGACCGATCGGCAGGAAGGCTGATCATCGGGGCCAACGAATCTTCGACGCTCTACTTACTCGACCACATCACCCGCTTCCGCGAGCGCTACCCGCGGATCAAACTGCAAATCCGCCGCAGTTTTTCGAGCAGAATCCCCGCCGAGTTGATCGACGGCGAACTCGAGCTCGGCCTGCTCAGCTACGATCCGGAGGACGACCGGCTGATCACCACCGTCATCTACACCGATCATCTTTCCTTCATCGTGTCGCCGCGGCACCGGCTGGCCTCGCGCCAGGAAGTTTCCATCACCGATCTCGGCGAGGAGAACTTTATCGCCCACAACGTGATCTCGCCCTATCGCGCGCAGGTGATCCGCGAGTTCCAGCGTCACAAAGTTCCGCTCCACATGGATGTGGAAATGCCGACCGTGGAGGCGATCCGCCGCATGGTGCAGCGCGATCAGGGCGTCGCCTTTCTGCCCCGCATGGTGGTGGACGAAGAGATCCGCCAGGGAGTTTTGCGCGAGGTTCGCGTGCGGGAAATCGCCATGGAGCGTCCCATACGCCTGGCCCGTCCCGCGCGCCGGGCGCTCAGTCACGCGGCGGAGGCCTTTCTGGAACTGGTGCAGGCTTAAATCGCGCCGGTTTCTCCCTCCAGCCACGCCAGATAGGCTTCCGAGCCGTCCACCACTGGCAGCGCGATCACCTCTGGCACTTCGTAGGAGTGGACGCGGGAAAGCTCGGCGCGCAGCGCGGGGAAAAGATCGCGGCGCGATTTGATCAGCAGCACCAGTTCGGCGGCCTCTTCAATCGCGCCTTTCCAGCGGTAGATGCTGCGGGCGCCCGACAAAATATTGACGCAGGCGGCCAGCCGTTTTTCGAGCAGGCGCCGCGCGACGCTTTCGGCCTGCTGCGGGGAATCGCAGGTGGTGAGCACGACGATCTTATCCGTCACTCCTCCACCGATACCATAGGGCCGCGCGCCTGTCCGAGCAGCGCTCGCGCGATCCGCCCCGGCCTTTGCGACTCAATCCGGCAGCGCGCCGCCCCCTGCCGTCCCTCCACGCAAACCGTTCCGCCGCGATCCCAGACGCGGTAGGCGGTCCTTGCGCCGTGGTGCCACAGCAGCGAATCGAGCGGCCAGTCCGAATCCGCAATCACCCGGATCCCGAAGTCGCCGAGCAGGATCGTCAGCTCCGAAGGCGAGCCGGCCGACTCCGCCGCCCGGAAAATCTCTTCGGCCTGCTGGGCGAACCGGCTCATGAAGTCCTTATCGCGGAATTTCCGCCAAACTCGATGCCCAACCCGGCCGATCCGCCAAAAAACTTCGCGCCCGGTTATTCGTACGCCCGGCCCAGCCACTCGGCCACCAGCGCCGGCTTCTCGCGGCCCTCCACTTCCACCACCACGCCCCAGGCGATCTCCACGCCGCCTTCAACATCCTTGAGCGAGTTCAGCGTGAAGCGGGCGCGAACGCGGCTGCCGGCCGGCACGGCTCCCGTGAAGCGCAGGCGGTTGAATCCATAGTTGATCGACATGCGCGCGCGCAGGGCCACGGCTTCGCGAATCAGAACCGGCAGCAGCGAAACCGTCAGAAAGCCGTGCGCGATGGTCGCGCGGTAGGGCGACTCGCGCCGCGCCCGCTCGCCATCGACGTGAATCCACTGATCGTCGCCGGTGACACGCGCGAAATCGTCGATCTGCCGCTGCGCGATTTCGCGCCAGGAACTGACGCCGATCTCCTGGCCGGCGCGCGAACGCAGCTCCCCGATGGTCACTTTCCGTCGACCGAAAAGGCCAGCAAAACGTTGCCCGGCACGCCGCCGAACAGGCCGTAACCGGAGTTCACGTACACCATGCCATGCGCGATCGTCGGTCCCGGACCGTCAATCGAGCCGCCCTTGGCGTCCACGCCGTTGACCGTGTCGAATTTGCGGTTGGTGTCAAAATCCCACAAAACAGCCCCATTTTCCGCCGAATAAGCGCTAAAGTGACCATTTAACGCGCCGGAAAAAACAACGCCCGGAATCACCGAAACCGCCGCCGAGTGGCCCGTCAGGCCCGGCGCGTCGCCCGGCGGCGCGAACCATTTCTGCTCTCCGGTGGCCAGATCCAGCGCGTAGAGCCCCGGCGAGCCGCCTTCCTTCACCAGACGGTCGGAGATCGCCGCGTAAACCAGACGGTCGTCGGCCGCGTGGCCCCATTCAACGCCGCCCAGCGCGCTGCCTTTGCCCAGCCGCTTCTGCCACAAAATTTTGCCTTGATTGTCCGGATCGAGGCCATAAACCACGCCGGATTTCTGCCCGGCAATCAGGATATCCTTGCCGTCCGGCAGCGTTTTTAAAATCGTGGATGAACCGAAATCGAAGTCTGGCCCCGCTTCTTCCGGGCAATTCGGATTGTTGGGACAGCCGATGATGAAGTTATCGTTGGGCTGCACCTGGCTCGCCCACAGCAGCCGGCCGGTTTCGAGATCAAAGGCCAGAATCGAATCGCTGGTGTTGATCGGGACGCCGGTATAGGAGTTTCCCCCGCTGGCGTAAAGCCGCTTGCGTTTCAAATCGATGGTGGGGGCCGACCACACCGCGACGCCCGCGGGCCCGTAAAGTTGAGTGCCTTTGCTGTTGGTTTTATAGGGCTTGGCGGGATCGGGTACGGTGTACGTTTTCCAGATCCGTTTGCCGGTTGCCGCATCCAGCGCGGAAACGCTGCCGCGGAACGTGCAGCAGGGATAGTTCGGATTCATCGCCGCGGCTTCCTCGGAGACCGAGCTGACCGGCACGTACAGACGGCCGTTGGCCAGCACCGGCGCTCCAGTGATGCCGGCCACCGGATGATCGTCGATTTTGACCTTCCAAAGCAGCGCTCCGGTCTCCGCATCGACGGCGTAAGTCGTCGCGCGCTGATCGCCGAAGTAGGCGGCCCACCTGCCGCCGGCAAGCTTGCCGATGGTAACGGCGCTGCGCACGCCGGCCGCTGCCGTGAAGGACCAATAAATACATCCGGTCTTCGCGTCCAGCGAATAAACATTGCCGGACATGCTGCCGGCAAAGATGCGCCCGCCGGCCACGGTCGGCTGGGCCCAGGCGCGCGCGTCCTTGGGGAATCCGAAAGCCCACTTCAGCTTGAGCCGCGGCACATCGGACGCGGAAAGGCCGGGATGGCGCTGATAATGCGAGTTGCCGGGGTCGATGCCCCATCCGTTCCAATCTCCATCGGCCAGCGAAAATTGCGGTGCGGGCGCGGAGCACTTTCCGGGCGCGGTGTTGAGGGAGGCGGCGAACTCCTTGCCGGTCAGATAACGCGCGACGGCGCGGCCTTCCTCCTGGCTCAAGCCCGCCGCCTGCTGGGTCATCGCGCCGCGGAACATCGCCTCGAAGATAAATTCGGGCGTTTTCGCGGCCAGCTCGGAGCGGCCCGGCATGCGTCCCTGCGGAGCGCCGTCATGACAGGCCGCGCAGCGGGCTTTATAAAGCGCGGCGCCATCGGGAGGAGCGGCGAAAACACAAATCGCGGGGAAAATGGCAAGCAGCAGCCCTGGTAGGCGCATGGAAAGTTCCTCCGGGATAATTTAACAGATTTGCCCCGCCGCGGTTCAGGCCGGCGGGCCGAGTTTTTCACGCAGCAGGCGGTTCACCGCCGCCGGATCGGCCTGGCCCTGGCTTGCCTTCATGGCCTGGCCCACCAGAAAGCCGAGCACGGCCGATTTTCCGGCGCGATACTGTTCCACCTGCTTGGGATTGGCGGCGATCACGTCCTCGATGATCTTCGCCACCGCCGATTCATCGCGGATCTGCTTCAGGCCCTCGCGCTCCATGATGGCCCGCGGCGATTCGCCGCTTGCGAACATTTTCGGGAAAATTTCCTTGGCCAATTTTCCGCTGATTTGTCCTTCTTTAATCAATGCGATCAGCGCCGCCAGATTTTCGGCGCTCACCGGAGATTGTTCGATCTCCTTTCCCGCCTGCTTCAGCAGCGCCGCCAGATCGCCCATCACCCAGTTGGCCGCCGCCCGCGGATCCCTGGAAAGGGCCGCGGCGGCTTCAAAATAATCGCTCAGGGCGCGCGTGGCGGTGAGCACGCCGGCGTCGTATTCGCGCAGCCCGTAGTCTTCGACGAAGCGCCGGCGGCGCGAAGCGGGCAGCTCCGGAAGCTGTTTGCGAATTTCGTCGAGCCACGCCGAGCTGATCTCCAGCGGCAGCAGATCCGGCTCCGGAAAATAGCGATAGTCGTGCGCCTGTTCCTTGCTCCGCATGCCGGCCGTTTCGCCGGTTTCGACGTTAAACAGCCGCGTCTCCTGCATCACCCGGCCGCCGCTTTCCAGAATCGCGGCCTGGCGCTCGATTTCGTGATCGAGAGCCATTTTGAGGAAGCGGAACGAATTTAGATTTTTGATCTCCGCTTTTGTGCCGAATTGTTCCTGGCCGCGCGGCCGCAGGCTCACGTTGGCGTCAACGCGCAGATGGCCCTTTTCCATATCGCAGGTGGAGACCTGGACGTATTGCAGGATCTGCTTCAGCTCGGTCACAAAGCCGTAGGCTTCCTCGGAGCTCCGCATATCCGGCTCGGTCACGATTTCGATCAGCGGCGTGCCGCTGCGGTTCAGGTCCACGTAGGTGTAGCGGTCGGAATCCTTGAAGCCTTCGTGAATGCTTTTGCCGGCGTCGTCCTCCATGTGGACGCGCGTGATTCCGATGCGCTTTCCGGCGATTTCGATGAAGCCGTGCTCGGCAAGCGGCTGATCGTATTGCGAAATCTGATAGCCTTTGGGCAGATCGGGATAAAAATAATTTTTCCGCGCGAAAATTGAACGCGGGCGGATGCGGCAGTTCAAGGCGAGCGAGGCCTGGACGGCCATCTCCACGGCCCGGCGATTCAAAACCGGCAGCGCGCCGGGCAGTCCCAGGCAGGTGGGGCAGACGTTGGAGTTGGGCTCGGCGCCGAAGCTGGTGGGGCAGCCGCAGAAAATTTTGCTTCGCGTGGCGAGCTGGACGTGAACCTCCAGGCCGATGACCGGCTCGTATTTGGTGATCACATCCGCGGTGAGAGTGCCGGCGGACATGCTTCATTATAGCCGCGGGAGGACGATGCGGCCGGCGCGCGCCCTTCCTCAAGACGGTCAGCGCCTGAAGCTGCGCGCCGTTGCCGCCACGGGATCAAAACAGCAACCCGCCGCGGTTCCGTTTTTGCGGAAATTATGCGGCGGAGGCGCAGACCAGGGTGACGTCACCGCGCGCGGAGATGGTCTGATTTTCTCCGGAATACAGCAAAACTTCGCCGGTTTTGATCGAATTTCCGCCGATTTCGCCCTCGCCGGAGACGGCGATCACGAATCCGGGCGGGCGCCAGGAGAAGTTCAATCCGCCCTGAACCTCAAACCTGCGGGCCACGAAGTGAGGGCAGGCGAGCAGGATTTCCGAGGCCGGATCGCGGCGGGCCGGGTGCGGGCCGAGGCGGCTTACTTGGCAGGCCGGGTCCAGGTGGAGCTCGCGCGGGCGGCCGTAGTCGTAGAGGCGATAGGTGACGTCGGAGTTTTGCTGAATTTCCAGAAGCGCGAGCCCGGCGCCGATGGCGTGCACCGTACCGGCGGGAATGAAGAACGTATCGCCGGGGCGGGCTTCGTGCCATTCCAGCAATTGCTCGATCGCGCCGGTGCGCGCCGCCTCGCGCAGCTCCTGGCGGGTTAAAGGTTTGCGGAATCCCGCCGCGATCCGCGCACCCGGCTCGGCCGCGAGGATGTGCCACATCTCGGTTTTTCCGCGCGAGCCGTGATGGCGGAGCGCGTAGTCGTCGTCCGGGTGCACCTGCACCGATAATTTTTCCGAAGTGAAGATGAATTTGACCAGCAGCGGCAGCCCGGCGTCGAACCATACCTCGCCGATTTTGCTGCCGGAATCGGGGAACCAGGGCGATAATTTGGTGGCGCCCCAGATTTTTTCGCGGAAGTCCGGGTTCAGGCGCCGCGGCTGCATGCGATCCGCGATTGAATGAATTTTTGCATGCGGTCCAGCCCGCGCTCGAGCTCCGGCATCGAAGCCGCGTAGGAGATGCGGACGTGATCGCGGGTGCCGAAGGCCTCGCCGGGCACCACCGCCACCAGCGCCTCGGATAACAGCTTGCCGGCGAATTCGAGCGAATTGGAGATCCCGTTGCGGAACGCCGCGCTTACGTTGGGATAGGCGTAGAAGGCGCCATGCGGCAAATTGGCGGTGACGCCGTCGATGGCGCGCAGCCGCTCGATGACGTAGTCGCGGCGTTTTTTGTATTCCGCAAGCATCGCGCCCACCGACTCCTGCGGGCCGCGCAGGGCTTCGATGGCGGCTTTTTGCGCGATCGAGGTCGGATTGGAGGTCGAGTGGCTTTGCAGCTTCATGATTCCGCCGATCACCGGAGCGGGGGCGAGCACGAAGCCGATGCGCCATCCGGTCATGGCGTAGGTTTTCGAAAGCGATCCGGCCACCACCACCGTTTCCTTCATATTGGGAAACGCGGCCATCGAGTACGGCTCGCCGTCGTAGAGGAAGCGGTGGTAGCACTCGTCGGTCATCACCCAGATGCCGCGCTCGCGGGCGATGGCCGCGATCTGCTCCAGCTCGCGGCGGGCGAAGACGGCGCCGCTCGGGTTGGAGGGCGAATTGATGATGATCATTTTGGTGCGCGGGGAAAGGTGGCGTTCCACCATCGCCGCGGACAGGGTAAAACCTTGCTGCTCGTCGGTGTCGACGAAGACGCAGGCGCCGCCGGCGTAGTTCACCACGTCCTTATAGGTCACCCAGTAGGGGACGGGAATCACGACTTCGTCGCCGGGCTCGATCAGGGCCTGCATGAGGTTGAAGACGGCGTGCTTGCCGCCGACGGTGACGATGCATTCCTTGGTTGAGTAATCCGTGCCGTAGTCGGCCTTATGGCGGGCGCAGATGGCCTGTTTGAGCTCCTCGACGCCGCCGGTGTTGGTGTATTTGGTGAAGTTCTGTTCGATGGCCTGGCAGGCGGCCCGCTTGATGTTGTCCGGCGTTGGAAAATCGGGCTCGCCCGCGCCGAAATCCACCACGTCGGCGCCCTGCCGGCGGAGGCGGTCGGCTTCGGCGGAAACCGCCATGGTGGACGAAACGCTGATGGCCGAAATTCTGGCGGCCAGTTCCGGTGTGGTTTGCAATTTTTTCTTCCTCCCTATCCGCCGGCGCTCAATTTGGTCTAAGTCCCGCCGCTCCGCTCAAAGAAACGGCTTCTGAGCCGTTGTTCGACCAGTGGCGGCACCAGGCCGGAAACGTTGCCGCCGAGCTTGGCCACTTCCTTGACCAGCCGGCTGCTGATGAAGGAGTAGGCCTCGCCCGACATTAAAAACGCGGTCTCGATCCGGGGTTGAAGGCGCCGGTTCATGAGCGCGGTTTGCAGCTCGTATTCGTAATCGGAGATGGCGCGAATGCCGCGTAAAATCATATTGGCTCCGCGCTTGCTTGCGTAATCGACCAGCAGGCCGTGAAAGGTCCCCACTTCGACGTTGGCGTAGGGTTTTACGACCTCCTCGAGCATGGCCGCGCGTTCCTCGACGGAGAACAGAGGCTGTTTGGCCTCATTCTTTAAAATGGCGACGATGAGCCGGTCCACCAGGCGGCTTCCGCGAGCGATCAGGTCCAGGTGCCCGTTGGTGATGGGATCGAACGAGCCCGGATAGATGGCGATGATTTTCTTGGCGGCGGCGCTGGCGTCGTTCAAGTTGGCACACCCCGGGGGGCACGGCGAGATCCCGGCTAAACCGACCATTGTATCATTGCCGGAGCCGTCCGGAGCAGGGCGCCAGCCGCGGCGCGGGCGGGTGAACCCCTGGCGTCCGGGGCCGTGCTGTGGCGCAATAATTTAAGGGCATGTTCGACTTTTTGTGCCGCCGCGGCGTCTTTATGGACGGAGCCGAGAGTTGATCTTCCGGGAGGTCGAGGATCGCGATCTGATCGCCAAGGCCAGACGCGGCGACGTGGAGGCCTATAATCTGCTCGTGTCGCGGTGGGAGCGGCGGGTCTATTCGTATCTGGTCCGGTTGGTGAACCATCGCGAGGACGCCATGGATTTGAGCCAGGACGTGTTTCTGAAGGCCTATCAAAATCTGGGGAAGCTGGACGATCCGGCGCGGTTTTCGTCGTGGCTGTTCCGCATTGCCCATAACGAGGCGTTTTCGCTGCTGCGCCGCCGGCGGCCGGAGGGCGAGCTGGGCGAGGCTTGCTATCAGGACCGGGGTCCGGCGCTGCTGCCGGTGGAGATGTCGCTGGCGGTGGAAAGCGCGCTCCGGCGTCTTTCCGAGGATCAGCGGGAGGCGGTGCTGCTGAAGATCTATCAGGGCTTCAAGTTTGAAGAGATGGCGGAAGTTCTCGGCTGCCCGGTTTCGACCGTGAAGTCGCGGCTGTACAGCGCTCTGGAGGCGCTCAAGGCGGCGCTGGCTCCGGCCTTGCTGCGGGGGGAATCATGAGCTGCTCAAACTATGATTGGAACGCTTACGCGCTGGGGGAGCTGAGCGCGGCGGCGCGGCGGGAGGCCGAGGCGCACGCGGCCGGGTGTGCGGCCTGCCGGCAGGAGCTGGCCGGCACGCGCCTGACTCTGGACGCGCTGTCGACGCTGCGGGAAGAGGAGCCGCCGCGGCGCATCGCCTTTGTCTCGGATAAGATCTTCGAGCCGCGATGGTGGGAGATGTTCCGGGCTCCCTCCTTTGCCGGGGCGCTGCTGATCGCGGCGGCGATTCTGGTCCATGGGCTGGTGCGGCCGGCGGTGGACCAGAGGGAGATCCAGGCGGTGGTCGCCCGCGCCGTCGCCGAGACGCAGGCCCGCTATGAACAGCAACTGAAGACGCTGCTGGCCGACTATGAAGAGATCCAGAAGCAGGACCGGCTGATGTATATGCAGAATGCGAATTTAATTCGCCAGTAAAAAGGGTGCGCGAAATGAAAAAAATTGCTTTGAGTTTCCTCCTCCTTGCGGCGGCCGCCCTGGCCGCCGCGCCGCGCGTGAGCCGGGCCACTTTGCGGGCCATGGAGAACAGCCTGGACGAGCGGATCAGCCGGCTGTGGAGCGATGTCCCGTATCTGCTGATCGGGCGCACGCGCGGCGTGTATCTGGAAGGCTACGGTGCGGTGTTCACGGCGGAGGTGCATCTGGTGAGCGACCGGCGCTCGCTGATGGCGGCCGTGGTGAGCAAGGCCGACGTCGCGCAGGCCCATCAGACCAGCCTGGAGCGCATCCCGGTGCTCAAGAAGGCGCTGCGCGAGGCGCTGCTGGCGAGCGCGGCGTCGCTGGACACGGTGCCGGCGCAGGAGCAGATCGCCATCGTGGCTTTTCTCGATCATTATCCCTGGGAAGACGTCAGCGGCATGCCGGCCTCGGTGATGGTGGCGGCGCCCAAGGGGAAGCTGTTGGAGGCGCAGCGCGCCGGCAACGCCGACGCGGTGATCCAGGTCAGTGAGAATTAGGGGAGGGGCTCCGGCCTCCCGCGCCCATGAAGCTTGGCGAAATTCTTCTTGAACGCCGCCTGATTGCGCCGGAGGATCTGGAGCGCGCGCTCGAATTGCAGCGCGAGCGCAGCGACAAGCTGGGGAAGATTCTGGTCGATCTGGGATTCGTGGCTTTGCGCGACGTGCTTGCGGCGCTGGCCGAGCAGTTGCAGGTTCCGGTGCTGGCCATCGACGGGGCGGCTTCCTCGCCGGAGCTGGAGGCGCTGCCGCCGAAATTTCTGCGCCAGTTCAGGTGCCTGCCGGTGGCGCTGCACGATCACACGGTGACCTTGGCGATGGCCGATCCGCTGGACTTTGAGACGCGGGCGGCGGTGGAGGCCTGCACCGGGCTGAAGGTGCAGGCGGGCATCGCGGGCGAGCAGGAGATTCTCGACGCGATCGACAAATTCCACGGGCAGGCCGACAAGCAGGAGGCCGAACTGGCGGTCCCGGCGGGCGAGGCGGAGGACCTGGAGCATCTGCGCGACATGGCCAGCGAGGCGCCGGTGATCCGGCTGGTCAACGCCATGATCGCGCAGGCGGTGGAGAAGCGGGCCAGCGATATTCACATCGAGCCGTTTGAAAAGGAGTTCCGCATCCGCTACCGCATCGACGGCGTGCTGGTGAATCAGGACGCGCCGCCGCGGGAACTGAAGGCGGCCATCATTTCGCGGGTGAAGCTGATGGCCCGGCTGAACATCGCCGAGCGGCGGCTGCCGCAGGACGGGCGCATCAAGGTAAAGACGCTAGGCCGCGAGGTGGACCTGCGCGTTTCCACCTTGCCGACGCTGTACGGCGAGTCGGTGGTGATGCGGCTGCTCGACCGCTCGGCGGGGGATTTTTACGATCTGGAGCGGCTGGGCTTTGATCCGCAGATGCTGGCGCGGATGGAGTATTACACGTCGCTGCCGCACGGAATTTTTCTGGTGACCGGGCCGACCGGGAGCGGCAAATCGACCACGCTGTACTCGGCGCTGAAGCGCATCAATCAAAGCGACAAGAAGATCATCACCATCGAAGATCCGGTGGAGTATCAGATGGACGGGATCAACCAGATTCACGTGAATCCGGCGATCGGGCTGACCTTCGCCGCCGGGCTGCGGCACATTGTGCGGCAGGACCCGGACGTGATCATGGTGGGGGAGGTGCGCGACCGGGAGACGGCCGATATTGCGATCCGGGCCGCGCTGACCGGGCACTTCGTGTATTCGACGCTGCACACCAACGACGCGCCGAGCGCGATCACGCGGCTGACCGACATGGGCGTTGAAAATTATCTGATCACCTCCTCGCTGGTGGCGGTTTTGGCGCAGCGGCTGGTGCGGGTGATCTGCGCCGAGTGCAAGGGTCCGGGCGGGACGGCGGTGACGCCGGAAGGGGAAGTCATCCCGGTGTTTCGCGGCGCCGGATGCGGCCATTGCTTCGGCACCGGATTCCGCGGCCGCGTCGGCATTTTCGAGCTGATGGAGCTGAACGAAGAACTGCGGGCCGCGATCATGCGCAACGAAGACGCGAGCAAGATCACCGCGATCGCGCGCCGGCAGGGGATGAGGAATCTGCGCGAGGACGGATGGTTGAAGGTCCGCCGCGGGGTGACCACGGCGGAGGAGGTCATGCGGGTGACCCAGGAGTTCTGAGGGGAGGCAGGTTGCGGCCGGCTTCGGGCGTCTGAATTTTCGTGGCGAGCACCTTTCATTTCCGGGCGGTCTCCAGCGACGGCAAGCTCCGCAGCGGGACCCTTACGGCGGAAACCGATAAATCCGTTGCGGCCGAGCTGCGCCGCCAGGGGCTGATCCCGGTCTACGTCGGGGTTGAGAAGCAGAAGGGCCTGGAATTCAAGCTGCCGTCGTTCACGCGCGGAAGGCGCAAAGACGTTTTATTCTTCACGCAGGAGATTTCGACTTTGCTCAACGCCGGCGTGCCGCTGGACCGGGCGCTGGCGATCACCGGGGAGTTGACCGGCCGCGGCCCGTTCCGTTCGGTGGTGCTCGACGTGATGCGCGTGCTCAAGGGCGGGAAATCGCTGGCCGATTCGCTGGCGGCGCATCCGGGGTATTTTTCCGAGCTGTACATCAATATGGTCCGGGCGGGGGAAGCTTCCGGCTCGCTGGCGCAGATTTTCGAGCGGCTGGCCGAATTCGAGCGCACCCGCGACGATCTGCGCGGCTATATCATCAGCTCGCTGATTTATCCGGCGCTGCTGGCCTGCGTGGGCGTGGCTTCGATCTTCGTGCTGCTCAACTTCGTGGTGCCGCGTTTTGCCGAGATTTTTTCCGATCCGCGGATGAAGATCCCCACGCCGACGGCGATCCTGCTCCAGGCGAGCGCGATGGTGCAAGCCTACTGGCTGCCGGCGGCGGCCACGCTGGCGGCGGCGCTCATTGCGATGCAAAGCTACATCCGCACCGCGCCCGGAAAGTTGTGGTGGGATTCGGCGCGGCTGCGGATTCCGCTGCTCGGCGACGCGCTGCGGAAGGCGGAAACGGCGCGCTTCGCGCGGGCCATGGGGACGCTGGTGGCGGCCAGCGTGCCGCTGGTGCAGTCGCTCGGCATCGCCCGCGGGATTTTGAACAACCGGCGGATGGCGGGGACTCTGGAAGGGGTGGCGCAGGGGGTCAAGCGGGGCGAGGGGATCTCGGGCCCGCTGGCCAAGGCGGGCGAATTTCCGCCGCTGGCCGGGCATCTGCTCGCGGTGGGCGAGGAGACCGGGCATCTGGACGCCATGTTCCACCGCATGGCCGACATCTATGAAAGCGAAACGCGGACGGCGATCCGGCGCTTCACGTCCATTTTTGAGCCGCTCATCATTTTGGTGATGGGGGTGATGGTGGGAACATTAATTCTAAGCCTGATGCTGGCCATAACCAGCATCAACGACGTGGCGGTGTAAACCATGAGAAAGACTTCTGAACGCGGAATCACGCTGATCGAAATGCTGGTGGTGGTGACCATCATCGCGCTGTTTGCGGCGCTGGTGGCGCCGCGCATGATGGGCCAGGCCGACAAGGCCAAGCGGACGCAGGCGCGGGCGCAGATCGAGTCGTTCATGACGGCGCTGGGCGCCTACAAGCTGGATACCGGGACCTATCCGACCACGGATCAGGGCTTGAACGCGCTGCGCGTCAAACCGGACAATCAGCCGCAGTGGGCGGGTCCGTATCTGCCCAAGGATATTCCGCTGGATCCCTGGGGCCGCGCCTATCTTTATAAGTATCCGGGCGAGCACGGCGATGAGCCGGACATCCTCTCGCTGGGCGCCGACGGCCAGCCCGGCGGGGAGGGGAATAATGCCGATATCGTCAGTTGGAGCAATCAGTAGCGGGCGGCGGGGGAACCGCGGCGTCACGCTCATCGAGATGATGGTGGTGGTGACGCTGATTGCATTGCTGGCCGGGCTCACGTTTCCCTCGGTTGCCGCCGGGCTGGATTCGCTGCGGCTGCGCTCGGCCTCGGATTCGATTCTGGCCCTGATCAATGCGGCGGCCGATCGCGCCGAGCGCCGCCAGCAGCCGGTGGAGCTGGTGATTTCGCCCAAGGAGAATACGCTTGCGGCGGTCTCAGCCGACGCCGGCTTCCGCCGTCGTGTGGAGCTCGACCGGGGGATCCGCATTTTGTCGGTGGCGCCGGGCAATGCCCCGAGCGGCGCCAGCCGCCAGTTTCTGATCTATCCCGGGGGGACCGTGCCGGCGATGGCCATCGAGATCGCCACCGCGGCCGGCCACCGCCGGGTCATCGCGGTGGATCCGATTACGGGAACGGCGCGGTCGGAGGCGGCCCAGTGAAGCAGCGCGGCTTTACGCTTCTGGAAGTGATGGTGGCGACGCTGATCATGGGCATTGCCGTGGCCGGACTGCTGGGCGCGCTGTCGGCCGCTTCGCGCAACGCCGCGCATTTAACCGGAGTGGAGCGCGCCGCGCTGCTGGCCAAATCGAAGATGGACGAACTGCTGGTGGATCACACCCTGCCGCGCGACCAACCGCTCGAGGGAAGCTTCGACCCGGCGCTGGACGGCGGCGTGGTGGCGGGCTGGACGGCCACGGTGACCGCGTTTGAGAAACCGCCGGGCGCGGGAAAAGGGCAGTGGGTGGTGGACCGGATTGCGCTCGAGGTGTGGTGGATGGAGGGCTCGACGCGCCGCGTATTTCCGCTCGAAGCATTCCGCCGGAGCATTCTGTGATCCGCGATGAGCGCGGCGTGACCCTGATCGAGCTGATGATCGCGGTGACGCTGGTGGCCGCTATCTCGACCGGGATGCTGCTGGCGGTGCGCGTGGGACTGACCACGATGCAGAAGACCGACCATCGCGTGGAGGCGAACCGCCGGGTGATGGCCGCCCAACAGATTCTCTATCGCGAGCTGGCCGACGTGATGCCGGTGAAGGGGGCCTGCGGGCCGTTCTTTCACGGGGAAGAGCAGATGGTGCGGCTGGTGTCGAGCTATTCGATCGGGCAAGGTTCGCGCGGCGCGCCGCGGATTCTGGAAATCGCCGTAGTCCCCGGCGCCGCCGGCGGGTTGCGCCTGATCGTGAACGAGTCGCTCTATTTCGGCCCCTCCAGCACACAGCGCTTTTGCGGCGAGGCGGTGCCGGCGCCGCAGGCCAATCCGCAGTCGTTCATCCTGGCCGATCGTCTGGCGTCCTGCAAGATCAGTTATAAGGACACCATCCCGGACTCGGTGGTGAGCGGGCCGTGGCTGAGCGCCTGGCTCAAGCCGAATCTGCCGGCGGCGGTGCGTTTTGAGCTGGTTCCGCTGGCGACCGACCGCGCCAATCTTCCGCTGGCCAGCGTGACCGTCCCGATCTATGTCAACCGCCAGGTGATTCCGGATTATGTCGATTCCTGGTAGTGCGGGCCGGCGCCGGGCGCGGGCGGAGGAGCGCGGCGGCGCGCTGCTGGCAGTGCTATGGATTTCCGCCGCGCTGACGGCCATCGCCTTTTCCGTCTCGGCCACGGTGCGCTCGGAGACGGACCGCGCCAGCGACTCCGCCGACGGGCTGCGCGCCGCCTATCTGGCCTCCGGAGCGGTGGAGCGCGCCATTCAGTGGATATGCTGGGGCCCGCAATACCGCCGGCCCGATGGCAAGCCTCTGTTTTACGAATGGAAGATGCCGCGGCTGGCCATGAGCTTTCCCACCGGCGACGCGGTGGTGGAAATGATTCCGGAATCGGCGAAGATGAACATCAATCAGGCTTCCGCCGAGGATATCGCGCGGGTGATCGCGGCTATTTCGGGCGACGCCGGGCAGGCGCAGCAGATCGCGGCGGCGATCCTCGATTGGCGCGGAGGCGGCGCGGGACCGTTCGACGCAATTTATGCGGCCCTGGATCCGACTTTTCGCGCCCGCCACTCGTCTATTCAGGAGATCGAGGAGTTATTGGACGTGCAGGGCGTCACCCCGGAGCTGTTTTACGGCGACTACGTGGAGGACGCGCAGGGCCGGCTGTATGCCAGCGGCGGGCTGCGGGACTGTTTTTCGGTGTGGGGCAGTTTGGGTCCGTTTGATGTGAACACGGCCGCGCCGGCGCTGCTGCTGGCGCTGGGCGTTCCGGCCGAGGGCGTCGCGGCGGTGGTGCGGCAGCGCCAGATCGCGCCGTTCACGAATATGGCGGAGGTGAGCGCGTTAGGGGTGTCGGCGCCGCGGCTGGGCATCGGGGGAAACGTGATCTGGACGGTGCGGGGAGTGGCGCGCCTGCGGCGCCCCGACGGCTCGCCGTCGGAGGTGGTGCGCAGCGCGGCGGCAGTGGTGAAGATGCTCGACCCGATGTATTATCCCGGCAACCCGGTGCACGTGATCCGGTGGTATGACGATGCCTGGTCGGAAAACCAGATCGCGCCGCCGGCTGCGGCTGCGGCGGGGGAGCCGGCCGGATGATGCCGCGGCGGGGGCGGATTTTGCGGGTTTTTGAGGGCGGCGATGGACCTGGATTTTAAAAAGCTGCTGGCCTTCGGCAGCGGCATTGGCATTCAGATCGCAGGGCCGCGCGGCGCCGAGACGCTGGAAATTGCGGCGGCGCGGGTGCGGCTCAACCGCGCGCAACTGCTCGGGCGGCTCACGATTCCTGGATTTTCACGCCAGCCGGCGGCGGCCTGGGGCGGCGAATACGCCGCGTTCCTGCGCAAACACGACGTCCGCCACGCTTCGGCCGCGGCGATTCTGCCACGGCACGAGGTGGTGGTGCGCGCGCTTTCGCTGCCCGGAGTTTCGAACAAGGATCTGGACGCGGCGGTGGGGTTTCAACTGGAAGGGCTGCACCCGTACGGGGAAAACGACGTCGTCGCGGCCTGGTCGCGGATCGGCGGCTCCTCCACGGTTCTGGTGGCGATCGCGCGGCGGGCGGCCATCGACCGCTACGCGTCGCTGTTTGCCGAAGCGGGCATTCGGCTGGGATCGTTCACCTGTCCTGCGGCGGCGATCTACTCGGCGCTGCGGCTGGCCGCGCCGCCGCGCGGCGAGGTGCTGCTGTGGGAGGCGATGGAGGGATACGCCGAGTATTACGGGGAAAGTGCGGCGCGGCCGGTCTATTCCGCGGCGTTTCCCGCCGCCGAGCCGCGCGCCGCCGCGCTGGCTGCCGCGGAGTTGCGCATCGATCCGTCCACGGAGGCGAGGCCGCTGGAGTCGGTGTTGTCGGCCGCGCCGGCGCTGCCTTACGCCGCCGCGCTGACTTCGGCGTGCCCCCGGCTGTCGCTTCCGCTGAATCTTCTGCCGGCTGAACTGCGGCAGTCCAGCGCGCGCGCCAACTGGGTTCCGCTGGCGGTGGCCGGAACGATGGTGGTGGCCTCGGCGGCCGCGCTGTTGGCTGTACCGGCGGTGGAGAACCGGCGCTATGAAAGCGCGTTGCAGAACGAAATCCGGGCGGTGGAGCGGCAGGCCGGCCGGGCTGCGGCGCTGGACCGGGAAACGGCGGCGGTGCGCGCGCGGACCCTGCTGCTGGACGATTTTCACCGCCAGACCAAGGCGGATCTCGACATTCTGGCGGAGATGACGCGCCTTCTGCCCAACTCCGTCTGGCTGAATCAGTTTGACGTGACGCGCGGGCAGGTGACCATCGCCGGGCAGGCCGACCAGGCGGCGCCGCTGCTGAAGCTGATCGACGGCTCGCCGTGGTTTGAAGGATCGGAGTTTATCGGGCCTCCGATGCGCGCCCAGGATGGCGAGGCGTTTCGCATCCGCACCAATCGCGAGGGCGGAAGATGACGCTGAGTCCTTTTTACCGCCGGGCGCTGGCGTTTTTCGCGGTGTCGCTGGTGCTGGGGCTGATCATCCGGCTGTGGCCTGACGATTCGCGGCAGACGGTGGTGGCGCCCACCGCGGAGACGCTGGCCGCGGCCGAAAGAAGGCTGGCGCACGCGCGCGAAGTGGCCGCCGCGGTTCCGGACAAGGAAGAAATTTTGAAGCGCGCGCAAGCCGAGCTGGCGCTGCGGGAAAAAGGCTTGCTGGCCGCCGACACGGCGGCGCAGGCGCAGGCGCAGTTGGTGCAGATCCTGCGGGCGGTGGGCGGAGCGGAGTCTCCGGCCGTGGATATCCGCTCGGAATCGTTCGGTGTCAGCGCGCTTTCCGGCGATTACGGCGTGGCCAGCGCGGCCGTGCTGTTCGAGTGCCGGATCGACCAGTTGGTGAACATGCTGGCGGCGATCACCGCCCGGCCGGAGCTGCTTTCGGTGGCCGATCTGCATATCAATTCGACCGCCGGCAAGGACAAGCGCATCACGGTCCGGCTGACGCTTTCGGCCGTGGTGCCGCGGAAACTGATTCCGGGGCGGCGCGCATGAACCGCCGCGCCGCGCTGTTGACGCTGGCGCTGCTGGCGCTGGCCGGATGGTGCGCCTGGCGGCTGCGGGAGAGGTGGCGCGAGGAGAAAGCGCACGAGCGCGCCGTGCTGTCGCGGGCCGCGCAGCGGAAAAAGCTGCTGCCGCCGGCGCCCCTCGATCCGCCGCAGCCGGTGGTGCCTGCGCAGTACTCCGAGGTGGCGCAGCGCACGCTGTTTTCCAAGGACCGCAACCCGACCGAAATCGTGGAAGTGAAGCCGCCTCCGCCCAAGCCGCCGCTGCCGCCGCTGCCGTCCTATTACGGCCAGGTGCGGCTGGGCGAACCGGTGATTTTTTTGAGCGCCGCGGGCGAGCCGCAGAAGACCTACCGGGCTGGCGACAAGGTGGGGGGCAAGGACAAGTTCGTGATTGTCGGCTTTGACGAGGAAAAGATCACGCTGAGTTTCAACGACGAGACGGTGGAGAAAAAGCTGGACGATCTGCGCCCCAAGGAGGCTCCGGCCCAGGCCGCGGCTCCGCGTCCGGCGCCGGCGCCGCAGCCCGCCTCCAGCAGCGCGCCGCTTGCCTCGAACTCGCGATCGCTCGATTCGGCCGGGGAAAAGAAGGATGAGATCATCGGCGCGCCCTACGGCGGCGGATTTTTTGCCTGCGTGGCGGGCGACAACTCGCCCGACGGGACGATTAAGGACGGCAAGCGCAAGGTGATTTCGCACACGTTATTTGGACAAAACTGCCATTGGGAGACCATCAGGTAAACCATGCATCGACTGATTCGGATTGCGAACTTCGCGGTGGTTGCATTGCTGATTGTGGCGCCTGGCGCCGCGCAAGCTCCCGCGCCGGCTCCGCAGAATCCGGCGCCGGCGGCGCCCCAGCCCAGCGCGCCGCCGGGACCGGCCGCGCCCATCGGCGCCCTGAACCTGCAAAACGCCTCGCTCAGCCAGGTGGTGGACCAACTGGCGCGCTACCTGCATATGAACATCATGGTTGATTCGAAACTCGAAGGCAGCGTGACGTTCAACACCTATGGCCAGACGAACAACCTCGACGCGCGGGATTTATTGAACCAGATCCTGCGCATCAACGGGTTCGGACTGACGCAGGCCGGCGATATTTACCGCGTGGTTCCGCTGAGCGATATCGGGCACCAGCCGCTGCGCCCGCTTCAGCTAAGCGCGGCCGAGATTCCCAACGACGATCAGACCATCCTCAACCTGGTTTTTCTCAAATACGTCGCCGTGGACGAGCTGATGAAGGTGCTGGACGCCTTCAGCGGCGAACACGCCCAGTTGCGCAGCTACGCTCCGGCCAATCTGCTGTTCATTCTGGACAGCCGCCGCAATATGCGCCGCACCATGGAGATTATCAATCTGTTCGACAGCGACACGTTCGTCAACCAGCGGATCAAGCTGTTTGAGCTGAAAAACACGCGGCCGTCGGATATTCAAAAGGATCTGGAAAATATTCTGAAGACGGTCGCGCTTGATTCCAAGAGCGCTCCGGCGAAGTTTCTGCCCATCGACCGCATCAACACGCTGATCGCGATCGCCTCCAATCCGGGGATGTTCGAGACGATTCAGAACTGGATCGCCAAGCTGGACATTCCGGTGAAGATCGCTCCCGGGGGCGCCATCGAAACGCACGTCTACCGGGTGCGCTACCGCGAGTCGTACTGTCTGGCGATGGCGTTGTCGCAGCTTTATAACATTGGGACGCCGAGCTACGGCGGCGGCTACGGCTATGGGGGATACGCGGGGGCGATGCCCGCGGCCGGCTACGGCGGCTACGGCTACGGCGGTTATGGCGGTTACGGCGGCTATGGCGGAATGTACGGCGCCGCCGCTCCGGGCTACGGCGGCTACGGCGTGATGGGCGTGCCGGGCAGCAATCCGGGCGGCTACGGCAGCATGAACAGCTTTGCGCCGGGCTTCGGCGGCGCGGGATCGTGCGGCGGGATGACGGGCGCGCCCTACGGCGCCGGATATGGGGGAGCGTACGGAGCACCCGCATTCGGCGGCTACGCGGCGCAGGTCCCCTACGGGATGAACCCGAATGGCGGCACGGGCCAGACCGTCGGCACGGCGCCGGCGGGCGCCACCGCCGGGGCGGCCGCGGCTCCGCAAAGCGCCGGTGCTGAAGCCGAGAAAGAGAAGCCGCCGCGCATTGTGCCCAATCCGCTCGACAACGCGCTGATTATCCAGTGCGACGCGCAGCAGTATCAGAATATTTTGTCGATTTTGAAGGAACTCGACACGCCCCCCCGCCAGATTCTGCTCGAAGCGAAGATCATGCAGGTGGACTTGACCGATCAGTTTGCCAGCGGCGTGACCTACGCGCTGGCGCCGAAGGGCAACGACCGGGCGCTGGGACTGGGCCTGAATGGCGCGGGCGCCGGCCTGCTGACCGGCGGCGCGCTGGTCTCCAACGCCAAGGAGCTGCTGGCCGCGCTCAGCCTCAACGAAAACGCCTCGCACGTCCATACGCTTTCCGAGCCGAGCCTGATCGCCACCGACAGCATCCCTGCCACCATCAACGTCGGCACGCAAGTGCCGGTGTCGACCGGATCGACGGCGATTCCCACCAGCGGCGGGGTGGCCACCACCTCCAGCCTGTCTTCGGAGGATACCGGCGTGACGCTCCAGGTGAACGCGCGGGTGAGTCCCAGCGGGATTGTGACGCTGTACATCGGCCAGCAGATCAGCGCGGTGAATAACAGCGTGGCGCTGAACGGCTCGCCGGGCTTCGACCAGCAGGTGGTGCAGACGCAGATCACGGTGCAGGACGGCGATACGATCGCGGTCGGGGGCACGATCAAGGACGTGGTGAGCGATCAGGTGAACGGCATCCCCGGACTGGTGCGGATCCCCTGGCTGGGGGCGCTGTTTGGCAGCAAAGTCCGGCAGCACACCCGGACCGAGCTGATCATGTTCATGACCCCGCACGTGATCTGGGATGAAACCAGCCTGATCGAGGCCAGCGATGAGCTCAAAACGCGGGTCCATCTGCTGAAGAAAATGGTTAAAAATCTCTAACGCTGGTTCTGTAACGCCCGGCCGGGTTCTGTATCCGCTCAATCCGGATCTTCTGCCGTTCAATGCAGATTAGCCCCATTCGCTGCCTGGCGTTGACGCCGGGTGGTGTAACATGCTCGAATGTGGGGAGTGGAGGGCCTGTGGCGGTGCGGCCCGCGGGGGCCGCAAATGCAAATTTTTCCTTGACTTGGACCGCCGGAGAGTGTTATCAATAACTGACTGCGTCCAGGGTGTAACAGAAGTAAAGGATTTTCGTGCGGCATTCATGACCGTGAATCCCGCGAGCACAGAAGCAGTACCAGTTGAAACGAAATAGAGAAATCAGGCAATGAGCTTTGCAGTAAAGCAGTCGAGCGGAGATCAGCCAGGTCCGCGGCTGGGAAGGCCGGTGGAAGAAACCGGCGGGAACAGGCGGGCTCGAAGTGGTTTGGAGTTTTTGAAGTCAGGCTGGGGGGAAGCTCGGATCCCGCGCGTTTCAGACGCAAGCGGGCATCGCAAATTGAGGCTCAGGTTGAAAAAGAGAACTTCCATCAATTCAATTCCAAGAATTCACAAGGAGAAGGAAATGGCAGATTTTCGCAAATGGCTTTA
>JAJPIT010000046.1 GCA_021324615.1 Terriglobia bacterium
AAAACGTCCGCTATTTTCCGAGCGCGGCCGCCGCGGCCGAAGCCGGATTCCGTCCGTGCCTGCGCTGCCGCCCGGAGGCGTCGCCCGGCACGCCCGCCTGGCTGGGAGCGAGCGCGACGGTTTCGCGCGCGCTCAAGCTGATCGGGGAAAGCGCGCTGGACGATTCCGGCGTCGAAGATTTAGCGGCGAGGCTCGGCATCGGCGCGCGCCATCTGCGGCGGCTGTTTGTCCGCTATCTGGGCGCGACGCCGGTCGCGGTGGCGCGGACGCGGCGCGTGCATTTCGCGAAAAAATTGATCGACGACACGAACCTGCCCATGACCCAGATCGCCATGGCCGCGGGATTCGGCAGCATCCGCCGCTTCAACACGACCTTCCAGGAATTATACGGCCGCGCGCCGCGCGAGCTGCGCAAAGCGAAGGCGCAAAACGCTCATGAGCCGGGTGTTTATGAATTTCGTCTGGCCTACCGGCCGCCTTACGATTGGGATTCGCTGCTGGGATTTCTGGCGCCGCGGGCGATTCCCGGCGTCGAAGCGGTCACCGCGGACGAATATCGTAGAACGATATATCTGGACGGCCGCCCCGGCGCCATCTCGGTGCGGCCCGCCGGCAGGAATTCGCTCGAGCTGCGCATCCGCTATCCCCATCCCGCGCCGTTGTTTCGCATCGTGGAGCGCGTGCGGAAAATTTTCGACGCCGGCGCCGACCCCCGCGAAATTGCCGCGCGCCTCAAGCGCGATTCCCGCCTGAGGCCGCTGGTCCGCCGATTCGCCGGCCTGCGCGTGCCCGGCTGCTGGGACGGGTTCGAAGTGTCGGTCCGCACGATCCTCGGCCAGCAGGTGAGCGTCAAAGCAGCCTCCACGCTGGCCGGGCGTGTCGCCGCGGCCTTTGGCCAGCCCTTTGAGGGAGGTTTTCTCTTTCCCGGGCCGCAATCGCTCGCCGAGGCCGATCTGGCGCCGCTTGGCGTGACGCGCCAGCGCGCGCAATCCATCCGCGGCCTGGCCCGGGCCGCCGCGCTGGGCAAAATTCCCTTCGACGCCTCGCTGGCGCCCGAGGAGTTCGAGCGCGTGATCACCGAAATTCCGGGCATCGGATCCTGGACCGCGCAGTATATCGCGATGCGCCTGGGCGAGCCCGACGCGTTTCCCGCGGGCGACCTCTACCTGCGTCCCGTCGCGCGCGACGCCGAAGCGTGGCGTCCCTGGCGGGCCTACGCGGCCATGTATCTCTGGAGGAGCTGTCAATGAATTACACCTATCTCGAAACTCCCATCGGCACGCTGCTGATCGCCGGCGATGAGGAGGCCGTGCGGCGCATCGAATTTCCGAAAAACGGCAAGCCCGCGGCTCCGCAGCCGTCCTGGCGCTTGTCGCCGCGCGGGCCGGTCGGAGAAGCGGCGCGCCAGTTGCGCGAATATTTCGCCGGCAAACGCCAACGGTTCGACCTGCCCCTGGCGCCGGAGGGTACCGCCTTCCAGCGCGGCGTCTGGCGGCGTCTGCGGGAGATCCCCTACGGGCAGACAATCTCCTATGGCGAGTTAGCGAAACGCGTCGGCAATCCGAAAGCCTCGCGAGCCGTAGGCGCGGCCAACGGGCAGAACCCGATTCCCATCGTGATCCCCTGTCATCGGGTGATCGGCGCAAACGGCAAGCTGACCGGCTTCGGCGGCGGGCTGCCGGTCAAGGAAGCGCTGCTTCGGCTGGAGTCCGGGCAGGCGGGCCGGACCGCCGGCTGAAATTTTCCGCCGGTCTCGCCGCTATGCCCGCGCGGGCCGCGCGTGCTAAAGTGTTGATTTCGCCACGCGATGTCCGTGCAAATCTTCCTGCAAGGAAAAATCCTCGGGATCGGCGAATTTCTGTTCGCTCCGGCCGAGCGCGACCACGATCAGGTCTTCACCGGGCGCTCGCACTGGATCAGTCTCTTAAGCGAAGTGCTGCCGCGCGCCCTGCTGGCCGAATTGGGACTGGCGAAGATTCTGCTCGGATCGAGCGGCGGCGGCCAGTTTTTGGTGGTTCTTCCGGAGGAATCGCGCGCGGCGGCGGAGACGTTTCTGCAAGCGGCGGCGCGGGAGATCTCCGCGCTCAGCAACGGATTGCTGCGGCTGCTGTGGAGCGCCACCGAAAATCTGGGGGACTGGAGCGACGTGCGCCGCCGTCTGGCCGAGGAGTTGAACCATCGCCGGGGAACGCCTCTGGAAGCGGGCGGATTCGACGCAGAGCCGGCCGCCGCCAGCCCTGACGCTCAGGATTATTTCGCCGGACAACTGGGGATGAAGCTGCGCGACGCCGAGTCGGCCGGATGGTCGCCGGAGTCGCCGGGCCGCGTTCTTACCGGCGCCGGCAAGCACGTCTGGAGCCTGGCCGGATCGCAGGCCGACGCACTGCCGTTCGCCCGCCACGCCGCGCCAAGCGACGACGGCCGCGAGCCGGCTTCCACCTCCACGCTGGCCTCACGCGCCACCGGACTCCAGACCTGGGGAGTGCTGCGCGGCGACGTCGACAACTTCGGAATCCGGATTCGCCGCGCCCAGACCATCGAGGAACACATCCAGCTTTCGGTGATGTACAAGCAGTTCTTCGCCGGCGAGCTCGAAGTGCTGTGCTCGATGCCCGAATTTTGGCGCAAGGTCACCGTGATTTATTCCGGAGGTGACGATTTCGCGGTCTATGGCGCCTGGGACGCCCTGATCGGGCTCGCGCGTGAGATCGAGCGCCTTTTCCACCGCTTCGCCGAGACGAATCTCCAGGATTTCGCGGGACCGGAGGGCAAGACGATCAGCATGGCCCTGGCGCTCGCCCCGGCCGCCGACGCCTCGCTCGGCGCGGTGTTTGAAGAGGCCGGCGAACGGCTGGAAGCGGCCAAATCGGCGGACAAGGACTGCATCTGGCTGCTGGGCCGCACGCTCGAATGGAAACAGTTCGCCGAGGCGGCGGATCTGAAAGAATCGCTGATGCGCATGATCGCGGAGTTCGGCTGCTCGCCGCAGTATTTGCGGGACCTGTGCGGCATTTACCGGGAAACGCAGCCGAAGATGTCCCGCCGGCAGGCCCGCAGGATGGGCGGCGAGCGCCCGTGGCGCTATCATCGCCGTATCCGGCGCATTTTAGGCGCGGCCCGTCCGGAAGGCGCCTCCGAACGGGGAGATTTTCAAAAAGCGCGCGCCGGCTTGATCGCGGATTTGATCGGCCGCAGCGCGGTGACGGTGAAGTTGCGGCCCGCCGGCCGCGTGGCGCTAGAATGGGCGAGGTTGTCGGCGGAATAGCCAGTCCCGGCGCCGTCCGGGCAAGCCGCCCCCGAGGCGGCGAAAGAAACAGAGGATTTTTGCATGGCAGACGAAGAAGTTCAACAGGAAACGGCCGCGGCAGTCGAAAGGGAACCGGCGCAAAAGGAGCCCCCGCCGCCGGAGCCGCCTAAGAGCGAACCCGCGCCGCCGGAGCCTCCGCGCACCGAACCACCCAAGCAGGAGCAGAAGCGCCGCGAGGATCGCCCGGCGCGCCCGCCCGGCGAGCCGCGCAACGAGCGCCGCTCCGACCGGCCCGGCGGCGAACGCCGTGACGATCGTAGAGAGGAGCGCCGCGGCGGCGATCGCGGCGAGAAGCGCGAAGGCGGGCGTCCGGGAGGACGCCCCTTCGAGGGACCTCCTGAAATCGAGCTCGATAAGCTGATCTCCGACAGCCTGTATCTCGACAACCAGGCCCACGCCATCGTGGCGCGCATGCGCGACATGGATTCGGGCACCAAGAGCCAGTTGCGGCGGCTGTACAACGCCGTCCGGCGCGCGGTGCGGGCTCCGGAAAACGAGAAGCAGCATCAGTTTGTGATGCTGCGCGCCCGGCTCGCCTACACCATCGCGCGGCATTCGCTGCGCAGCCTGGACGCGCTCGAACGGCTGCTGTTGCAGGTCACCCGCAGAAACGACGCCAAAGGCTACGAGCGTTTTAAGGATTTGTTCGAAGCGATTGTCGCCTACAACGAATAACGAGGACCAATGAGCACACATACCGCTCAGACACGATTGCAGCTTCTGGGGAAACTGATCCTTTCCGGGGAGCTGCACTGCGAAACCGGGCTGCACATCGGCGCGGGCAAAGGCTCGCTTGAAATTGGCGGCGCCGATAATCCGGTGGTGAAGGACGCCTTCGGGCTGCCCTATATTCCGGGCAGCTCGCTGCGGGGAAAACTGCGTTCGCTGCTGGAAGTCGCGATGGGCCTGACTTCGCCGGACGAGCTGGTTTATCTTTCGCGCCGGCGCGGGCAGGAGGTCCGCATCCATCAGAGCGACCGGCCCGACGATGAGATCGGGCTGCTGTTCGGGCGCGCCCCCGGGCGCGTGGAGCGCGTTGAAGGCGAGGCTTTCGAGATGCGCGCCGCCAGCCCGGCGCGGCTGACGGTCTACGACGCGCCGCTCGATCCGGAGAGCATCACCCCGCAGATGCGCGAGAATCTGGACGACGAAATCACCGAGGTCAAAAGCGAGAACGCCATCGACCGCATCACCTCCCAGGCCAATCCGCGGACGCTGGAGCGCGTGCCGGCCGGCGCGCGTTTCAAAGTCCGCATGGTGCTCGATGTGCTTTGCGAGGAGGATAAAGCGCTGGCCGCGCGGCTGTTGGAGGGATTGCGGTTGCTCGAAGACGATGCGCTGGGCGGCGGAGGATCCCGCGGCAGCGGCCGCGTGCGCTTCGCCAACCTCCGGCTGGCGTGGCGAAATCGCGCGTTTTATTCCTCCGGAGGCGCCGAAACCGAGCTGGCCGCCGGCGGCGACCTGGGCGCGATTCAATCCGCCCTCGCCAACGGATTCGCCGAAAAGCTCGCAAACTGATGGATCTGCTGGTCGATCTGTTTCCTTCCACGCCCTGGCGCATCGGGCCGGACTCCGGCGACCGCGACCGCGTGGATCGCGTTTTCCATAGCGACTCCGTCTTCTCGGCGGTGTCCAACGCCATGGCCCGCTTGGGAATGCTCGAACCGTGGCTCGATGCGGCCGCGCGCGCCGCCCAACCCGCCGCGCGTTTCACCTCGTGCTTTCCGCTGCAAGGCGAGCATCGCTTCGTCGCGCCGCCGCGCAGCCATTGGCCGCCGCCCGCCTCGGCCAAGGTTCGATGGAAGGGAGCGCGATTCGTCCCGCTCGGCGTGGTGGGCGATCTGCTGCATGGGCGCCCGCTTTCCGAAGACGCCTGGATGGTGGACGGTCCCAGCGAATGCCTGGTGCCGCGCGGATCGCCGGGGCCGTTCCGGATCGCCGTGCGGTCCAGCGCGGCCGTGGACCGGCTGGGCCAGGCCGTGGCTCCGCATTCGACCGCGTGCCTGGAGTTCGCCCCCGGCGCGGGATTCTGGATGGGCGTCGCCTTCCGCGACGAGGAGGCGCGCGAAACCTGGCAGGGCCCGATCGAGGCCGCGCTGCGCCTGCTGGGAGACTCGGGATTCGGCGGGGAGCGATCCAACGGCTGGGGGCGCGCGGCGGTCTCGGTTTCGCCCGCCGCGGAGCTGTTGCCGGCGGTGGAAGCTTCCGAAACGGGCTGGTGGATGCTGTCGCTGTTTCATCCCGGCGCCTCCGACGCCATCGACTGGCAGCGCGGCAGCTACGCCCTGACCACCCGCGGCGGCCGCATCGAACTCTTCGGCGGCCCCAAACGGCCAACGCGCATGATCGCCGAGGGCTCCGTGCTCATCTCGGCCAGCGAGCCGCGCGGCGCCGTCCTGGATGTCGCGCCGGAAAATTTTCCGCATCCGGTCTACCGGGCGGGGTTCGCGGTCGCGGTCGCGATCCCCTGGAGGACGCCGTGAAATACCGCCTGGTCTGCCTCACTCCCACGCTCATCGGCGATGGCCAGAAGCTCGCTCCCATCGATTACATGGTCTGGAAAGATCATGTGAACGTGCTCGATCAGCGCCGGATCTTCCGGTTATTGGCCAAGGGCCCGCGCCTGGATGGGTATCTGGCGCAATTGAAAAAGGCGGAGAAGCTCGATTTCGGCTCCTGGGGCGGATTTGCGCAAAACTTCGCCGGCCGGCGCATTCCTTTAGAACATCCCTCGGCGATTCCGTACTGGGAGCGGGCGCGCGGCGAAAATTTATTCATCCCCACCTTCGCGGTCTCGCCTTCCGGAGCCTACGTTCCCGGCACCGCGATCAAGGGCGCGCTGCGCACCGGCGCGGTTTTTGATCTCTGGAGCGAGGCGACGATCCGCGATCTGGCCGGCCGGTTGTCCGACGATCGCCTTCCGCGCAACTTCGCCGCCAAGGCCGAGGATTCCGTGCTGGGAGGCCCGGGCGCCAGCCGCATGCGGTGCGTCGCGGCAGGCGACTCCTCGCCCGTCGCCCATTCGAACATGAAAGTCTATCTGCTGCGGGTCTCTACGCTGGTGACGCGCGGGGCCAGGCTCGAACTGGGCTGGAAATCCCCGCGCGGCGCGGCCGATTCCCGCCACATTGAGGACGCCACGCCGATTTTCGCCGAAATGGCCGCGCCGGGAACCGTCTTTGGCGGGGATTGGCGCGAACGCTCGGCGGCCGAGCGCGGGAAGTTATTTCAGGCGTGCAACCGGCACGCCGCCGCTCTGATCGCCCGGCACAAGCAATACGCGGCGGCCGCGGGACTGCCGTATCTTGCGGCGACGATGGCCGCGCTGGAGGCGCGCGCGGCCGAGATCGGCAGCCGCACCGATGTTTGCCTGCTCTCGATCGGATGGGGCGGCGGCCTGCTTGGCAAATCGGCGTACCTGAATACGCAGGACGAGTCGTATCGGAAGATTTTGCGGCATTTTCCGCTCTATCAGAAAGCGATTCAGAGCGGCTTGCCGTTTCCCAAAACGCGCCGGATCGTGTTCCAGCAGAACCAGCCCGCCAGTTTGCCGGGCTGGGTGATGCTGGAGTTGTCGGCTTAGCCGCATTATGTGCGCCGTTCCGCGCAAGTTGCTTTTCCTCATGGTCGTTCTTCAAGCGGCCTGTTCACGCCCGGCCGTCTCCACGCCCGCCATCGATCACGATCTTCTTGAAACCACCATTCCCGCGTTGCAGGAATTTTATCGCTCGCGCAAGTACACGGTCGAGCAGGTGGTCAACTGGCACGTCGCCCGGATCGAGAAATACAACGGGATCTATCGGGCCGTCCAGACGCTGGACCGCGCGGGCGCGCTCGAAACGGCGCGGCGCGAGGACGCCGATACCGGTTCCGCGCACGGGCCTTTATGGGGCGTGCCGATCCTGCTCAAGGCCAACACCAGCGTCAAAGGTCTGGTCACCACCGACGGATGGCAAGGATACAAAATTCCCGGGCACGAGCTGATCGCCCCCAAGGACGCCACCATCGTGGCCAAGCTTCGCGCCGCCGGCGCCGTGATTTTAGGACAGACGAACATGCCGGATTTCGCGGCGAGCGATACGAATCGAAGCACGGCCTTCGGCCGCACGGGAAACGCCTACGACGTGCGCTTCAGTCCGGGAGGCTCGTCGGGCGGAACGGTGACCGCGGTCACCTCCAACTTCGCCGTGGCCGGCACCGGGACCGATACCGGCAATTCCATCCGCATGCCGTCCTCGACCAGTTCGGTGGTTGGCGTGTTTCCGACGCGCGGCCTGGTCAGCATCGCGGGCATCGCGCCGCTGGACTGGCTGCTGGACAACACCGGCCCGATCGCGCGCGACGTCAGCGACGCGGCCATCGTTCTGGGGGTGATTGCGGGCGAAGATCCGCTCGATGAACGCACCATTGGCTCGGCGGCAAAGGCGCAGCCGGGCCCCTACACGCAATACCTCAAAGCCGATGCGCTCAAAGGGAAGCGCTTCGGCGTTCCGGCGTTTATCCTTCAGGGCGCCGGGATCCCGTTTCAGGGCGTGCCCTCCTCGGAATCGCCGGCGGAAGCCAAAAAGATTATCGGCGAATCGCGCGTTCCGCTGCGGCCGGAAACGCGCGACGCGTTCCTGAAAGCGTTGGATGGCCTGCGATCCGCCGGAGCAACGGTCGTCTTCGACGATGGCATTCTTTCGGGCGATTTCGCGGAAACGGTGGCGCGCGTTGCGACCATGCCCTACATCCGCGAAGGCACCGAGCGTTTTTTAGCCGAGTTTGGCCCGGCGCAGTATCACTCGGCCGAAGAGTATCGCAAAGCGGTCGGCTCGCCGCTGCCGGTGACCATCATGGGGGGAGCGAATCCGGACGATCCGGGGCGCCGGCGGACGGCCGTGCAGGCGATCTTCGAAAAAGACCCCAAAAGCGCGTCAAATGTCACGATTCCGCGTCAAAAATCGCTCGATTTGTACAATGAAACGCTGGACCGTTTTCACCTGGACGGCTTCGTGTATCCCGCCGCGCAGATGCCGCCGCCGGATGAAACCATGCCGCAAGATGGCAAGCTGAGCTCCGGCCCGCACAGCGATACCGGATGGGTGAATATGATCGGCGTTCCGGCCGTGGTGGTGCCTGGCGGATTTTACCCCGGCGGTTTGCCGTTCGGACTGGAGTTTTCGGCGCGGCCCTGGAAGGACGGTGATCTGCTCGGCTGGGCCTATGCTTACGAGCAGGCGACGCATCATCGCAAGCCTCCCACGCTGGTCGAGCGCGGATTGCTGCCGGAGGCGCGCTAATTTTCCAGCTTCAGATTGGAAACGGCGATTTTATTGCCCTGAACATCTCCGGTCACGACCACTTTCATGTCGTCTTTTTTAGCCGATTCCTGAAGCGCTTTGAGCGCTTTCTCGTTGCCCGCCTGGTCGAATTGAAAGAACCGGTTGTCCGGCGTAAGGACTCCGAATCCGGTTTTGGCGCAATTTGGCTTCAGATTGCAGGTTCTTTCATGTTTCACCGCGGCGTCCCCGCCCTCTTTCACCGCCTTGGCGGCGCACATGGTGGTCATGAGGATTCCGTCGATTTGCTCGGCGAAGGCCGTTCCGGCGAGGGCGCCGATCAGGGCGGCGGATCGAAGAAGATGGGTCCAGTTCATGGTGTATTCAGTTTACATGGCCGGCGCGCGAGCGTTCAGCCCGCGGAATTTTCGACCGTCAGGTCGTTTTTCACGCTGAAGACGCCTGGCACGGCGTTGGCCGCCATGCCGGCCATGGTTTTATCGGCCTGGCTGCCGACGACTCCGATCAGAGTGACGTTTCCATTTTTCACGATGATGTGAATCGGCGGGACGGCGCCCATTTCATAGCGTTGAAGCGCCGGCTTGGAAAAGATGGCGTGGTAGACGGCGATGCGCAGGCGGTCGTCGTTGGGGGATAAGGGCAGCACTTCGATCTCGTTGGTGACGCCGGTGACGCCCTCGATTTTTTTGACGGCGTTTTCGGCGTCGGATTTGAGGGTGGGGCGGGTGACTTGTCCGAACAGCGTCACGCGCGTGCCATCCACGCGATAGGCGAGGTTGTCGAAAACGCTATAGTAGGGAAGCATCACCAGTTCGTGGCGGACTTCTCTGGTGATTCGGTCGGTGGTTGAATCGGCCAGGCACAGGGCCAAGGGGAGCAGGAAAGTTGCGAGCTTCATGGAGCCTCCTAGGGAAAGTGTATATCACAAGAAAAATCAGCGACATTGGGCATGATTCCCTGTTTACGGCTTGCGCGGACTGTGGTAGCATGGGATTGCTTCCAATGGAGGCAATCCCCACCTCACCGAAAACGGAGTCGAAGATAATTTCCGAATGAGTTTTACCGTCTTTTTGGGCAACTTGCCCACCTGGGTTACGGCGGACGACATCAGGGGCTGGCTATCAGCCGAGAACCTGGTTGCGGACGCCATTAAAGTGATCCGCAATCCCGAGACGCAGGAATCCAAGGGATTCGCGTTCATTGATGCGCCGAACAGCGAAGAGATGAACGCCATCATCCGGCGCTTTGATCGGGCGCCGCTGGAGGATCGTCTGCTTCGCGCCAATCCGGCGCAGCCGCCGAAGCCGAAGGGGCAGGGGCGGCCGGGCACCGCGACGGGTCCGCATGGAGGGCATGCCGGCGCGCCATCTCAGGCCCGTCACGAGAGTCCTGCGGCGGGTGCGCAGGGCCAGGGCGAGCAGCGCCCGCCGCGGCGGGGTAAGCGCAGCGGCGGCAAGCGCAGCGGCAGCGGCGGCTCCAACAGCGCCTTCGCCGAAGAACTCGCCAAAGCCCTTTAATTCCCCTCTCGCCGGTCCGGTCCCGCCTGGAGTCTTTTCTTCGACGCCGTCCGTTGACAAGAATGATATACTGAACCGCTAAGCAACTTCAGCATTCAGGTGTTCCTGCCGGGGCGCGTTTTGCCCGCCGGTGGCGCGGTCGGAGGGGAGAAGTCCAGTGAGTGACCTGCTAATCATCCGCATCATCTTAATCGCGCTGCTTGCCTGCGCTTCTTATTTCCTGCGCCCCTTCGATCTTCCGCCGCCCATTGCGGCGGGCCTGGGCGTGGTGGTGGGCGCCGCGGTGGTGGTCTTCGAGATTCGCATCCAGCGGATCAGCCTGAAGCGTCTGATCGGCGCTGCCGCGGGCAGCGTGCTGGGGATTTTCGGCGCCTATCTGATTTCCCTGGTGCTGAACTCGCTTTCGCCGCGCTTTGCGACGATTCATTATCTGGATATTGTCGTGTTGCTGCTGATGAGCTACTGCGGCCTGGTCGTCGGCGGGGCCAAGGGCGACATGCTGAATCTTTCGGCGCTGGGCGGGCTGTTCGGCGGCGAAAAGCCGTCCAAAACCAGTTTCAAGATCCTCGACACCAGCGTGATTATCGACGGCCGCATTGCCGACATCGTTGAGACCGGATTTGTAGACGGCACGCTGGTGATCCCGCAGTTCGTCTTGCGCGAGCTCCAGCTTGTGGCCGATTCCTCGGATTCGATGAAGCGCAACCGCGGCCGCCGCGGCCTGGACATTTTGCAGCGCATCCAGAAGATGCCGCAACTGGAGGTTCAGATCCTGGAGGACGATTTTCCCAACATCCGCGAAGTGGATATGAAGCTGATCGAGCTGGCCAAGCTCTACAACTGCAAGATCGTCACCAACGATTTCAACCTGAACAAGGTGGCGCAGTTGCACGGCGTGGAGGTGCTGAACATCAACGAGCTGGCCAACGCGCTGAAGCCGGTGGTTCTGCCCGGGGAAGCGATGCGGGTCTTCATCCTGAAGGAAGGCAAGGAGTACAACCAGGGCGTGGCTTATCTGGACGACGGCACCATGGTGGTGGTTGACAATGCGCGCAAGATGATCTCCAAGACCATCGACATTTCGGTGACCAGCGTGTTGCAGACCACGGCGGGCAAGATGATCTTTGGCCGTTTCGACGAGCGCACGCACCTGGTCCACGAGAAGGAGCGGGCGCCGGCGCGGGAGCACATCACGGCGCCGGCGGCGGGCGCGGGCTCCTAAAAGCGCGGCGCGGAGGCGGGGCGCTGGAAAAATCCCGCTGCGTTCGCCTCAATCTGATAATCTTGCAATTTATGAGACGTTCAGCGCTCGTTTTCTCTCTCTTCGCCACTGTACTCTGCTTCACGGCTCTTGCTCAACGCGGTGGACGCGGTCAAATGGCCGAATCCGGCCCGCGCATTTCCGGGCCGTACAAAGATATCCGCTGGCGCCAGATCGGGCCGTTCCGCGGAGGGCGGGTGCTGGCGGTGGCGGGCGTAGATTCGCAGCCGCAGGTCTTTTATTTCGGCGCGACCGGCGGCGGTGTTTTTAAGACCACCGACGGCGGCGCGAGCTGGGTGCCGGTTTCCGACGGCCAGTTCAGCAACGGCGACGTCGGCGCGATCGCCGTGGCGCCCTCGGATCCGAATGTGATCTACGTCGGCATGGGCGAGGCTTGCATTCGCGGCAACACCTCGCCGGGCAACGGTGTGTATAAATCGACCGACGCGGGCAAGACGTGGAAGCACGTGGGGCTGGACGACACGCAGCAGATTGGCAGGGTGGTGATCGATCCGCGGGACGCCAATGTGGTCTACGTCGCGGCGCTCGGCCACGCCTGGGGGCCGAATGAGATGCGCGGGGTGTACAAGACCACCGACGGGGGCGCCACCTGGAAGCAGGTGCTCACGCGCGGGCCCAAGGCCGGCGCGGTGGATCTTTCGCTCGATCCTTCCAATCCCAACACGATTTACGCGGCCTTCTGGGAGGTTTACCGCAACGCCTACGATCTGGAGAGCGGCGGGCCGGGCAGCGGGCTGTGGAAGTCGACCGACGGCGGCGCGACGTGGAAGGATTTGACGCGCAATCCGGGGATGCCGAAGGGCGTCATCGGGCGCGTGGGCGTATCGGTTTCGCCGGCCAATCCGCAGCGGGTATACGCGCTGATCGAGGCCGAGGAAGGCGGCGCGTTCCGCTCCGATAACGGCGGCGATACCTGGATTCGCGTGAACTCGAGCAACGAGATCCGCCAGCGCGCCTGGTATTACACGCATGTGGTGGCGGACCCCAAGAACGCCGATGAAGTCTATTTTCTGAACGTGAATTTTTTCCGCTCCACCGACGGCGGGCGCTCCTTGCAGCCGATCCGGCCGCCGCATGGCGACAATCACGGCCTGTGGATCGCGCCGAGCGATCCCAACCGCATGATCGAATCGAACGACGGCGGCGCGACGGTGACGTTCAACGGCGGGCGTTCCTGGTCGAGCGAAGACAACCAGCCGACGGCGCAGTTTTATCGCGTCGCGCTCGATAACGATTTTCCGTATCACGCCTACGGCGCGCAGCAGGATAATTCGACGGTGCGCATCGCCACGCGCGGGGGCCGCGGCGGCATCACCGAGCGCGACTGGTACGATGTGGGCGGCGGCGAAAGCGGCTGGATCGCCCCAGACCCGCGCGACTCCGCCATCGTCTATGCGGGCAGCTACGGCAACCTGATCACGCGCTTCGACGCGCACACCGGCCTGCTGCGCAACGTCAATCCCTGGCCGGATAATCCCATGGGCCATCCCGCCTCCGATCTTAAGTACCGGTTCCAGTGGAGTTTTCCGATCATCATTTCGCCGCACGATCCGACGGTAATTTACGCGGGCGCGAACGTGATGTTCAAATCGACCGACGAAGGCCAGTCCTGGACGCCGATTTCCGGCGATTTAACGCGCAACGACAAATCGAAGCAGGGATCATCGGGCGGCCCGATCACCAAGGACAACACGTCGATCGAGTATTACGACACGATATTTACCATCAATGAATCGCCCATCACGAAGGGCCTGATTTGGGTGGGCTCCGACGACGGCCTGATCCATTTGACGCGGGACGGCGGAAAGACCTGGACCAACGTCACGCCGCCCAAAGACATCTTGCCGGAATGGGCGCAGATCAACGCGATCGATCCATCGCCGTACGATCCGGGCACGGCTTACGTGGCCGCGACCAAATACAAATTCGACGACTATCATCCCTATCTGTACAAGACCAGCGATTATGGCAAGACCTGGACGAAGATAACCAACGGCATTCCCGAAGATCACTTCACGCGCGTGGTCCGGGAGGATCCGAATCATAAAGGGATGCTGTTTGCGGGAACCGAATTCGGCATTTATGTTTCGTATGATTCCGGCGATCACTGGCAGTCGATTCAATTGAATCTGCCGGTGGTTCCGATCGCCGACCTGGCGTTCCAGAAGCGCGACGGCGAGCTGGTGGTGGCGACGCAGGGGCGCGCGTTCTGGGTGATGGATGATCTGGACCTGCTGTATCAGATTCGCGGCGAAACGCCCAGCGAAGAGGTGAAGCTGTACAAGCCGCGCGCGACGCTGCGGGCCGAGGGCGGCCGCGGGTTCGGCGGCGGCGGAGCGGTGGGCCAGAATCCGCCCAGCGGAGCGGTGATCGAATACTACCTCAAGGAGAAACCGCAGGGCGAGGTGACTCTTGAATTTCTGGACTCCTCCGGGAAGCTGGTGAACAAATACACCAGCCGTGCGCCGGAGCAGAACCCGGAAGACCGGGCCAGGGCGGAGGAGGAAGCGGAGTTCAATCCGTTCGCCAACCGCGGGCCGGCGCGCGTGCCGGCCAATCCGGGCATGAACCGCTTCATCTGGGACCTGCATTATCCCGACGCGACCACGTTTCCGCACATGATTCTGTGGGCCGGCTCGACGCGGGGGCCGATGGCGATTCCGGGGACCTATACGGTGAAGCTCACCGCCAATGGCAAGACCTTGACGCAGACGTTCGCGCTGGTGAAAGATCCGCGCCTGAAGACCACGCCGGAGCAGTATCAGCGGCAGCTCGCGCTGGCCTTGCAGATTCGCGATAAATTATCGCAGACGAATCAGGCGGTGATCGATATTCGCGAGGCGAAGAAGCAGCTTGGCGAGTACGTTTCGCTGTGGCATGACAATCCGGGCGCGAAGAAAGTGGTCGAGATGGCACAGGATCTGAGCAAAAAGCTGAGCGCGGTGGAGGAGGAGTTGTATCAGGTGAAGAATCAGGCGGCCGAAGATCCGCTGAACTATCCGATCAAACTGAATAACCGGATTGCCGCGCTGCTCGGCGTGGTGGAGCAGAACGACGCCGGCCCGACGCGCCAGTCCGAAGAGGTCAACGAAGAGCTGACCACGCAGGTCAACGCGCAGCTTCGCGCGGCGCGGCGCCTGCTTACCGATGAAATCGAGTCTTTCAACAAGCTGGTGAAGGAAGCCAACATTCCGGCGGTGGCGATCAAGCCGAAGTTCGGAGTCGAATAATGCGGCGGACGCCGGCCGGGCGCCTGGAGCACTTCTTATGGAACTGTATCTGCTGCGGCACGGGATCGCGGAGGACCGCGCGGCGAGCGGGCGCGATGCCGACCGGGCGCTTACGGAAGAAGGCAGGCGAAAGCTCGAAAAGGTTTTGCGGCGCGCGCGCAAGGCTGGCGTAGAGCCCGCGCTGATCCTTTCCAGCCCGTTGCGGCGCGCGATGGAAACCGCGCAGATGGCTGCGGGCGAGCTCGGCTGCAAATCCGCGATCGTTCGCTGCGACGCCCTGCTGCCCGATTCGACGCCGCGCCAGGCGTGGTCGGAGATCCGGGCGCATGGCGACGAGCCGTCGCTTCTGCTCACCGGCCACGAACCGCTGTTTTCCCAGACGGCGGCGTGGCTGCTGGGTTCGACGCGCGCCATGATCGATTTTCGGAAGGGCGCGCTGCTTTGCATTGATTGCGCGCCGGCGGGAGCCGAGCCCCGCGGCGTCCTGCAATGGATGCTGACGCCGAAGGTCTGTTAGGGTAAGGCACATTGTGGCGGTGGACGACCGACACCCGCCTCCCCCGCGTGCCTGGGGGATTTCCCGTCACTCGTTTTTAGGAAAAATGATGGGCAGGGCGACCTCAGAGGTGAACATGCACCGCGCGTTGTGCCCGCACAGCGGCACCACCGTTGCTTTCTGATTGCCGCCGAATTTTTGATTGACATACTTGACGAAAGACTGGCCGCGCGCCAGCCGCGTCGGACCTTGCGCCATCGCCGGGCAGGAGGAATCGAATCCGCCGAGCGGCAGAATATCAATCTCCCCCAGCAGATAGTCCACCGGACGGGAAACGAGCTGTTTCTTCAACTGGTCCTCCGGAATGCTTGCGGTGTAGCCGGTGCGGCCCTCTAATCCGTACGGCCAGTGATTGTAGGTGGTGCAGTTGCGCGCGTCGCGGAAGGGGCGGAACTGTGCGCCGTCCTCGCTGGGCCGCGTCGCGTCAAGATAGGCGTAGCTGGACGGATTCGAAACCACGTATTTCACCGGCAGGCCCAGGGTATCGTGGACCTTGTTCGCCATTTCGTAGCGCGTGACGAACTGGCCGCCGGCGGAATGGCCGGCGATCACGATGATCTTCAGGTTGGGGAAAGCGTCCTTGCGCGCCAGCCTGCGGAGCAGCTCGTCGGCGAAATCGAACGAAGTCAGGTCCTCATTGCTGGTGGAGGTTCCGCCGGAGCGCCAGCTATCCCCGTTGCAGCTCCAGTTCACTTCGTTGGCGGCCAGCGTGTCGCGGCAGCCGCGGCCGTCGTTGGAGGCAAAGCGCGGCGCGATGACCACCGTATCGTCCAGCGCGCCGCCCAAAAACGCGGCCGCGGCCGCGGTGCGGAAATAATTATCGGCGCCGCGGCCCGCGCCGTGGACCATGATCAGGGCGCGCGTGATGGCGGGGTTCTTTGCTTCGAGCGAATAGGTGCGGTAGATGAGGGAGCGCGCCGGGCCGCCGTGGAAGGTGATCCACTCGGTGCAGGCGGGGGATGCGGAAATACAGGCGGCGGCCTGCGCGGCCAGCGGCGCGAGCAGCAGGAAAGCGAATCGGACCATGCTCCTCAATATATCAAGCGGGGTTGACGCGCCGTCCCGGAACCGATGCGCCGCTTCAGGCATTGTGGACGCGGCGGTGGCCGGAGGCGGCCATCTCCGCGGCTTCTTCCGATTCACGTCCCTCCACGCCGGCGGAAGCGAGCTGTTCGGTGATGAACCACACCTGAAATTCGTTGGTGCGAAGAACGTTGCTGATCAGCAGGTCGTTGGTCCCGTGATCGCCGGCCTTGGCGGCCCACTCGGCGGCCTCGCGCGTCTCCGCGATGATCTGCTCGTGCGCTTGCAGCAGCCGGAACAACTGCGTGTTGGGATTTTCGCGGCCGCGCGGCGGGCGTTCGATGTGCGTTGTTTCGGCCACGTCGTGCGCCATGGCGATGGCGACGCCGCCGAGGGTCTGAATGCGCTCGGCCAGCTCATCGACCAGCTCGCTTTGCTCGCCAAAGTGCTTGTCGAAGAGCAGATGGAGCTGATAAAACGCCGGCCCGCTCACCTGCCAGTGGTGTTTTTTGTACATATCGCGCAGGGTGATGGTGTCGGCCAGGATCTGATTGAGCCGTTCGCAGGCGCTGGACCGTACCCGGTCATCGAGGGAAATGGCGCGGTGGACGACCGTGCCGTACGGCTGGAATTCCGCGGAGTGGCGGCCGTTATGGGCGGTTCGATCTTTTGGTTTCATACGGGGTTAGATTGCCCGCTTTTCGCCCGAGTTTCACGTTATCTGAAGCTGCCGGTGTAGACTATTCACCAGGAGAGAAGAGATGAAACACGTGGTTGCGGTAGCGGTTATGGGAATTTTCAGCGCGGCGGCGCTGCTGGCCGCCGAAAAACCGGTTAAGGTGACGCTCAAAGACGGGCAGGGCCGGGATGTGGGGACGGCGACGATCAGCGAAAAGGGCGGCGGCGTGGCGATCCGGCTGGATTTGAAAAATTTGCCGCCCGGCGAGCACGCCATCCACATTCATCAGAATGCGAAATGCGAGGGGCCGTCGTTCACCTCGGCGGGCGGACATTTCAACCCCGCGGGCAAGCACCATGGCCTGGATAATCCCGAGGGGCCGCACGCCGGCGACATGAAGAACTTCACGGTGAGCGCTAAGGGCACGGCCAAGACCACGGTGCTCGATCCGAACGTCACTCTGGGCGACGGGGCCAATTCCGTGTTTGCCAACGGCGGCACGGCGCTGGTGATTCACGCCAAGGCTGACGACATGAAAAGCGATCCAGCGGGCAATGCGGGCGATCGCATTGCCTGCGGCGTGATCACCCGATAAACGCCGCCCGAAACGGTGTTATGCTCGCGGTAGGTAGTCGAGGGCATGACTCTGCGCAACACTCTGGCCTGCGCGGTCGCCGGCGCCGGCCTGGTCGCGACGCTTTATGCGTTCCAGCGCCCCTTTCGGGTCTATCCGAGCATAGAAGCCTACGACGACATTCCGCTTCCGCCGGATTATCAGGAAAAAACGGAGTGGGTGCAGGCGCGCCTGATGTATCCGCAGCATCCCGACGCGCGTTTCGGCGGGCGGCGCTGGCGCTTCGGGATTTCCGACTGGCGCGAAGGCGGGACCAGTTGGACCCAGGATTATCCCCGCGCCGACCGCCACTTTGCCATGGCGCTCCGCCGGCTGACGCGCATCAGCGTTCGATCGGTGGAGCAGCCGGTGAATCTGGACGACGGCGACGACGTTTATAACTGGCCGTGGCTGGTGGCCGGCGAGATGGGCGACTGGCTGCTGACCGACGAGCAATGCGCCAAGCTGCGCGATTATCTGCTGCGCGGAGGCTTCCTGTACCTGGACGATTTTTGGGGCCCGCAGGAGTGGGAGCGCTTCGACGAGAGCATGCGCCGCGTTTTTCCGGACCGGGAAATCGTGGAGATCGATAATAAAGACGCGATTTTTCACACCGTCTACGATCTGGACGACCGCTATCAGATCCTGGGCCAGTGGGCTCTGGGGGGGCGCGGCGCGATGAGCTATCGGGTGGCCGGCACGGTGGCGCAGTGGAAAGGCATTTACGACGATCACGGCCGGCTGATGGTGGCCATGAGTTTCAACTCCGACGTCGGCGATTCCTGGGAGTGGGCCGACGATCCGCGCTATCCGGAAAAGTTCTCGGCGCTGGGAATGCGCATCGGCGTCAATTACGTCGTCTACGCGATGACGCACTGAAGCGGCGCGGCGCGCAGGCCGCGCTCCCTTGTACACTTTAGGACATGAATTCTCTCAATCTGTGCGGGAGAACCGCGGTGGTCATCGGAGGCACGTCGGGGCTCGGTCGCGCGATTGCGATTGGAATGGCGGAAGCCGGTGCGGACGTGATCGCGACGGGGCGGCGGCTGGATCTGGTGGAATCCGTCGCCGGGGAGATCGAGGCCCGGGGCCGGCGCACCATGCGGCGCGCGGCGGATGTGGTTTCGCGGCCGTCGCTCGATGAATTCCGCGCGGAAGTCATGCATCATTTCGGCGGAGCTGACGTCCTGGTCTACGCGGCGGGGCGGATCGCCAAACTGCCCACCCAAGAGATGAGCGAAGCCGATTGGAGCGCCATTCAGGACACCAACCTCACCGGCGCGCTGCGCTCGGCGCAGGCTTTTTACGAGATGCTGAAAGCCAGCGGGCGGGGGCGGATCATCCATATTTGCTCGCTCAATTCCTATGTGAGCCTGAACCAGGTGGCGGCCTATGCGGCGTCCAAGGCGGCGCTGCTGGCGTTGACGCGAAGCCTGGCGGTGGAGTGGGCGCGCGACGGGATCAATGTAAACGCCATCGCCCCGGGAGTTTTTTTGACCGACCTGAACCGGAATTTCTTGGAATCGAGCGACCGCGGCAAGGAACTGCTGATGCGCACTCCGATGGGCCGCTTCGGAAAATCGGAGGAGCTGGTGGGCGCCGCGGTCCTGCTCGCCTCCGACGCCGCGAGTTTTATCACCGGCCAGTGCATCGCCGTAGACGGCGGATTTCTGGCGTCGGGCGTAAACGCGGTGAGCTAAGCGGCCGCGGGCTTCGGATCCGGTGCAAAACGCCAGGGCGCCTGGCGGCGATCCCGCGCTATTTCCTCACCACGGTCAGCACCACCTGCGACGGATACTGAGCGGAATGGTGCACGGCATTGTGCGCCACCACTCCCTTAACCTCGTCATAATTGTTTCCGCCGGTGTTCATATTGCGGTCAAAGCGGGGAAAATTGCTGCTGGACACCTAGATGCGGATGCGGTGGCCGGCGGCGAAGTAGTTGCTGGTGGTCATCGGCGAGAGCGTCACTTTATACACCTTGCCGGGCTCCATCCACACGGGAGGCTTGTCGTAGCCTTCGCGGTAGCGGACGCGCTGGATGGTCTCATCGAGATTGTACGCGGTGCCGTCAGGAAGGACGTCGATGAGCTTCACGGTAAAGTCGGTGTCCTTGGCGTCGGAGGAAACGTACAGCGTCGCTTCAATCGGGCCGCTTACCTCGATTCCCTGGCGCAGCGGCTCGGAGGAATAGACCAGAATATCGGCGCGAGCCTCCATCTTGCGCTGGTCGAAAGCGCCGCCGGCGACGGCGTTGCCGGTGCAGCAGACGTTTCCGCCATAGGACGGCACCGGATTCATGGGATCGTAGACGAACTGATCGGGGTGATCCTGGGCGGGCGCTTCCCGCGCCAGCGCGCCGTCGCCGTTTAAGCTGTTGGCCATCCCGCCGCTGGCCAGATAGAGCGTCATCGGCTGCGCGCCCTGCGGGGGCCAGGTGTCCGAGGTCTGCCATTTGTTCAATCCCATGGTGTAGTAGCGGACGCGCGGCTGCTTCTCCAGCACGTGATTATCCTCGCCCTTCAGGAAGTGATCGAACCACTCGTATTGAATCTCGTTGTAGTTCAGGCGGGCGTCGCCCATATCGCGTTCGCCGACGATGGTGTGCTCGGTGGCGCGCGTGAAGGAGCAGTGCAGCGTCGGAGCGATCACCGCGTACTGTTCCCGGGCGATCTCCGGCTTTGCCGTCCTGCGGACGAAGTTATAGGCGGCAAGATTGGGTCCGATCGATACGTCGTACCAGGACATAAACCAGAAGCCCGGCACATTGATGGTTTTGTCGTCGTGCCATAATCCGCCGCGATACCAGGCCGGATCGTTCGGCGTGCGTTTGATCATGGCCCCGCCGGTCGGCGTCTCGGTGCGGTCGGCGAAGATGCCGTGCGGCCCGTCGACGGCTTTAAGAATGTCCATCTCCGGCAGATGCCGCAGCGCCTTGGACCAATCCACGGGGGGGAGCTGCGGGGCCAGATCAAACGCCTTGGAGAGGCGGATCAGATCCTCGCGCGAGGTGTCTGGAGGGAACATGGGCCGGATCTGGTTCTGTTCGCCGTAAAGCCAGGCGATGAACAGCATCTGCACGGCGCCGCCGCGATACCAGTTGCCCTGTTCGTAGTAAGGTCTCACGCGTCCGACGCCGGCGCCGAATCCTTGCGGGATCATGGCGGCGAAGTGCGGATTGCCCTGCGCGGCGACGCCCAGTTGCCACTCTGCCGTCGAGGAGCAGCCGATCGTCCCCACCTCTCCGTTAGACCAGGGTTGCGACGCCATCCAGTCGATCTCCTCGGTGCCGTCGCTCAGCGGCGGGCCCAGGATGTCGTAGGTTCCTTCGGAAAAGAAGTGGCCGCGCTCGTTCATTTCCACGTAGGCGTAGCCGCGTTTGACGGCCTCCAGTGGCGCGCTCATATCGGCCGGCGCGCCGAGCTTCACGTCCCAGTAATTGAAGTTGTAGGGCGTGCGCACGAAGATGATGGGCACCTTTTTCGAGGTGTCCTTGGGCCGGTAAATATCGGCGGCCATGCGCTTGCCGTCGGACATCTTGACCATCACCTTGCGGTCGATGATGGCGATGTCCTCCAGTTCCTTTTCCAGGCGATTGCGCGCCGCGATCAACTGCGCGTTGGGCGCCGGAGGCTGCGCCGCGAGACTGGCCGCCGTCATCGCCGAAGTGAAGACCAAGGCTGCGATTCGCAATAAAGGCTTCATGTGCAAGATGATTATACTCTCGATGCCGGGCGGCTGCGCATCGCCGGGACGGGGGAATTGGGCAGGACGCGGCTCCGGCGGATATTTGATATGATTTTAGTGGTCTCGTATGCAGTGGAAGCTGGTGGTTGCGCTGCTTGCCGCCGCGCCGGCATTCGCGCAGGTTTCCGGCGTCCCCAATTTTCACAAAGTCAACGATCTGGTTTACCGCGGCGGCCAGCCGTCGCGCGCCGGCTTTCACAACCTTGCCGCGCTCGGCGTCAAGACGGTGATCGACCTTCGGCAGGCAGGCGAGCATTCGCGGGCCGACGAGGAGTCCTGGGTGAAGGCCGGCGGCATGCGCTACGTGAACATCCCGCTGGCGGGACTATCGGCTCCACGCGACGCCGACGTGGCCAAGGCGCTGGCGATTCTGAACGACTCCGCCGCCGGGCCGGTGTTCATCCACTGCCGCCGCGGCGCGGACCGGACCGGCACCATCGTGGCGTGCTACCGCGTCTGGCACGATCATTGGCAAAATCGCCAGGCGCTTGAGGAAGCCCGGCGTCTGGGGATGAGCCGCCTGGAAGTGGCGATGCAGCATTATATTCTTCGCTTCAATCCCGAAACGGAAGTAAAAGCGCTGCTGTCCGGTCCCAATTAAACGGCGATTCCTTGGACAAATGAACCGCCAGTCTGCCGGCGCTGGCGCCTCCAAAAAAATGCTTGCCGCGGTGTGGGAGAAGGTGTAGCATACAAAATTTGCGGGTCTGGATTGGCGGGATTCCGGGCTGGAATTTTCGCCGAGGCCGGCGTGGCGAGCGGTTTGAATTCATAAAAACGAAACTCGCGGTTGTTAGAATTTTCGCGACGCACCGCAATTTTCTAAACCGAGGTGAGGAACCATGCGTTTTCAGGCTACCGCGGCTCTGGTTGTGCTTTTCAGCGCATCGTGTCTGGCGCAGTCGGCGGCGGGGGTGGCGGCGATTTCGGGAACTGTTCGCGACGCCTCCGGCGCGGTGGTGCCCGGCGCAAAAGTGACGATTTCGAATCCGGACCGCGGTGTGGAGCGCACGGTGGAGACGAATACGGCGGGTCTGTTTTCGGCGCCGGCGCTGCTGCCCGGACCGGGCTACAGCGTCAAGGTGACCGCCTCCGGCTTCGCCGAGTATGACGCCAAGGATCTGGTGCTTCAGGTCGGCGAGAATCTGGCGCTCACCATCAATCTGCAAGTGGGGCAGACGACGACATCGGTGAATGTGGAGACGGCCGCGCAGCTTCTGGACGACACCAAGACCGACGTTTCGCAGGTGGTGGGGACGCGGGAGATCATGGAATTGCCGATCAACGGCCGGCGCGTGGACGCCTTCGTTCTGAATACGCCGGGCGTGACCAACGACGGGACGTTCGGCCTGCTGACGTTCCGCGGCGTGGCCGGCAACAACTCTTTTCTGCTCGATGGCAACGACAATACCGAGCAGTTTTACGATGAGAACGCCGGGCGGACGCGCATCCAATCGCAGATCTCGGCCGACGCGGTGCAGGAGTTTCAGGTGGTCTCGACGAACTTCTCGGCCGAATTCGGCCGGGCTATGGGCGGCGTGGTGAATACGGTGACCAAGAGCGGCACCAACGATCTGCACGGCACCGCGTTTTACTTCCTGCGCAGCACCGGATTCGACGCGCATGATCCGTTTTCGAGTTTCAACCCCACCGAGCATCGCGTTCAGACCGGCGGCACGGTCGGCGGAGCGATCGTCAAGAACAAACTTTTTTACTTCCTGAGCACGGACATCACCCGCCGGAACTTTCCGTTCGTTGACAGCCAGGTGAAGGTTGGATTCATCGATGTGGCGACCAAAACCTGGATCGGCTGCGGCCCTCCCGCCACGCCGGCGCAGTGCAGCGCGATCAATACTCTGCTGCCGCGATTCTACGGGCAGATTCCGCGCACGGCGTCCAACGATCTGTACTTTGGCCGGATGGATTATAACCTCAACGAGAAGAACACCTTCAGCGCCAGCTTCAACTTCCTGCGCTGGAAGTCTCCCAATGGCATTCAGACCGGACTTTCCTCCACCACCGGCGCAGGGATCACCGGAAACGGCGACGACAGCGTCACTGTGCGCAACGGGAAGGCCACCTGGACGTTTGTTCCCAACGGGCGCTGGGTCAACGCGTTCCGCTATGGTCTGGATACCGACCGGCAAGCCGATACTTTCGATCAGGCGGAGCTGGGCGGCGGGCTGGGTTATCTCGACGTATCCGTCGCCGGCGTGCAGTTGGGGCCGGCGACGTATCTGCCGCGCGTGGAGCCCCTGGAAATCCGCAATGAGTTCGCCGACGACGTGAGCTGGTCCCGGGGAAAGCACGTGATCAAGTTCGGCGTTACTTTCGAACACGTGCGGGACGACGTGAATTATCTCAGCAACCGGTACGGCTCCTACACCTATCCGACGGTTACTTCTTTCGCGCTCGATTACACCGGCAACACGGCTGGGGCGCGGAATTACTCGGGGTTCAGCCAGGCGTTTGGGAATCCGGCGGTGACCTTCGCGGTCAAAGATATCGGGATGTACGCGATGGACACCTGGAAGGTGACCGACAAGCTAACCCTCACGCTGGGGCTTCGCTATGAATACACCGCGGCGCCTCCTCCGCCGCCGGCCAATCCGCTGTATCCGCTGACCGGGCAGCCGTTGCACACCGGGCCGCTGGATTTGTCGCCGCGCGTTGGCTTTGCCTACCGGCTTAATCCGAAGACGGTGATCCGCGGCGGGGCGGGGACCTTCTTTGCGCGCCTGGTCGGCGGTCTTTTGGATAATGTGCTGACCGGCAACGGCCTGTATCAGGTTTCCGATAACCTGAGCAACGCCGCGCTGATCGCGCAGGGCCCGGTGTTTCCGAATGTCCTGCCGGCCCCGCTTACGGGGCTGACGCAAGGCGTGTCGACGCTGGATGTGCTCTCGCCGAAGCTCAAAACGCCCTACTCCGAGCAGGCGACCATCGCGGTCGAGCGGGAGCTGGCGAAAGACATGGTGTTCACCATCTCCGGTGTTTTCAGCCGGGGAGTGAACCTGTGGGGCACCCAGGATATCAACGCGCCGGCTCTCGGCGCGCCGTTCACCTACATCATCGACAACGCCAGCGGCCAGCAGGTCGGGACCTATACCACGCGGGTTTATACCGGAGCCCGGCCGAACCCGAATTTCGGCGCGATTTACGAACAAACCAACGGCGTCAGCAGTTGGTATGACGGGCTTGTGCTCGAACTGAATAAGCGGTTTTCGCACGGATTCCAGTCGCAGGCGGCCTACACCTGGTCGCATGAAATCGACGACGGGCAAGGCGCGGCGACCAACGCGATCTTCGGATTCAGCGACTCATTATGGACCTATAACGGCCTGTACGGATTCGACAAAGGCAGCGGCCTGCTCGATCAGCGGCAGCGGTTCGTGTACTCGTTCGTGTGGGCGCCGACGTTCTCGCGCTCTTCGGGCGCGTTCGCCAAGTATGTGGTGAACAACTGGCAGCTTTCGAGCATCACCACCATCATGAGCGGCCGGCCCACCGGCAGCCTCACCATCCACATGAACGATACGCCGGTGGCGGGCATGCTCTACAGCGCGTCGGCGCTCGACGGATTCAATGGAAGCTTCCGGGTGCCGTTCTACCCGGTCAACAGCCTGTATACGCCGTGGGTGCAAAGGGAGGATTTCCGTCTGACCAAGAACATCCCGCTGCCGCGCGAGGGCATGCGTCTGAGCCTGAACTTCGAGGCGTTCAATATCGCCAATAACTGGTCGCCGACGGCGCTGGCGACCCAGGCCTACACCGAGGCCAAAGGCGTGCTGACCTACACCCCGGCGGCGTTCGGATTCGGCACCGCGGACGGAGGCTTCCCGGACGGGACGCAGGCGCGGCGCCTGCAAGTGAGCGCGCGGCTGGTGTTCTGAGGCCGCGCGCATGAAACATTTTGATGATAAAATGATTTCGTGCGCTCGGTCGAGGATTTCAAGGCGCAGACGCGCGAGAAGATCGGCGATCTGCGCTGCCCGGACCACCGCCAGGCGCCGCGCCTGAAGTTTCACGGATCTACGCTGCGCGAGGTGACCATCCAGATGAGCGCCTGCTGCGATAAGCTGGCCGAGCTGGCCAACCGGAAAATCGCCGCGCCGCGGGGGTGACGGGCTCAGCGCAGCGCCGCGCTCAGCCGCGCTTCGAGAGAAATCAGCAGCAGCAGCAGAAAAACCACCACCGACCCGGCCAGCGGCAGGCCCATCACCACGCCCAGGCCCCACCAGGAGGCGAAGTAGCCGAGCGTGCACGGCGCGAGCATTCCGCCGGCCATCGCGTAGGAAAAAATTCCGTTGTAAAAACCGGGATGATAATGCGGGAAGCGGTGGCCGATTTTTTCCACCACCAGAGGATAGATGGGCGCGAACGATCCGCCGACCATCAGGACCCCGCAGACGGCGCCGAAGCGGTTATCGGTGGCCAAAAGCAGGGTGCATCCGAATATCGATGCCAGCACGCTCATCGCCAGCAGGCGGGCGTGGCTCATGCGCGGCAAAATCCATTGCGCGGCCACGCGGCCCACCAGCAGCGAGAACCAATAAAGAGCGAGCATCATGAGCGAGGTGGCGGGGCTGATGCCCAGCCGCTGGCTTAAAAACAGGGCCAGCCATCCGGCGACGGCCCACTCGTTGCCGAGCTGGAAAAAGAGCAGCAGGCTGAACAGCACGGCTCCGGGGTTGCGCAGCTCCGCCAGCACCGATTTCGGCGATTGCGGCGCCGCCTCGGCGGCCGCGCCGGGCGGGCGGGCCAGGCGGGAACGGACATAAAACCATCCGAACAAGGCGGGGATGACGGCGATCCAGGTCTGAATCGCCGGCGCGGTGTAGACGTAGTAAATTCCGGAAACCAGCAGCGCGACGGTGAGGCAGCCGAGGCCAAAGAGAATGCCCGCGAGATTGATGGTGGCCACCGGATCGTGGCGGTACATCGGAGAAATGGCCTGAAAAATCGCGGTGTGCAGCACGCCCGCCGACAACCCCACCAGCGCGAGGCCGGCCACGCGCCACCACGGCGAATACGGCGGCGAAACGAACGCCAGATAAAGAAGCGCGCTCGACGCCGTGCCGCAGGCGAACGCCAGCGTCCAGGCGGACCCTTTGCGCCGGGTGAGCGGCGGGGAAACCCACGCGCTGGCCAGCATTCCCGCGATCAAACCGACGAAATACCAGGCGATGGTCGAATAATCGGAGGTGATGTGATGGCGCCAAGCCGGCAAAATCGCGCCCAAAAACGCCAGCAGCAGGCCCGATACAAAAAACCCGGTCAGCGCTTTGCGCGCTTCGCTGGAGGCGAGCGTGCCTTCCTCCGCACGCCGGCCCGCGCCTGCGGGTGCGGCCGAGCTCACCCCGATAGTATAGCCCGATAGCGGAAAAGCTTCAGCCGGCTGCTCACATCGGCTCATCCTGGGCTTCGCCGAGCTTCACCTTCACCTGGATCGAGCGGCCGTTGCGGTAGATGGTCAGGTCGAGAATATCGCCGGGGCGTTTGCGGGACGTCGCGCGGATGATCTGATCCGGCTCGGTGACCGGCTTGCCGTCCACCGCCGTCACAAAGTCGCCGCCGACGCCGAGCCGCGCGTTTCCCACGCGCACTTCATCGCGCGCGCCGCGGATGCCGGCCTGCTCGGCGGCCGATCCGCGGGCCACGGTTTGAACCAGCAGGCCGCCGCTGGAGGGGAGCTTGAGCGCTTCGGCCAGATCGCCGGCGATGAACACCGTAGTCACCCCCAGCCTCGCCGGTTTGAAGCTGCGCCCGGCGCGGAAATCCTCCAGCATCATCTTGGCCCGGTTGATCGGGCTGGCGAAGCCGATGCCGACGTTGCCTCCGTTGGGCCCGTAGATGGCGGTGTTGATCCCGATCACGCTGCCTTGGGAATCGAGCAAGGGGCCGCCGCTATTGCCCGAATTGATCGCCGCGTCGGTCTGGATCATCCCGTCCAGCTCGCGGTTATTTTCGCCCTGAATGCTGACGCCCAGCGAGCTGACCACGCCGACCGTCAGCGTTCCCTTGAACCCGAAAGGCTGGCCGATCGCGAGCACCTTCTGGCCGACCTGCAAACGATCCGAATCGCCCAGCGGCAGAGACGGCAGCTTTCTCCGCGGCTGGATCTGGATCAGCGCCAGATCGTCCTGGCGGTCCGGCACCAGCACCCGGGCCTTGTAGGTCTTCTGATCCGGCAAGGTGACCTCCACATCCTGGCCGCCTTCGATGACGTGATAGTTGGTCAGAATCTGGCCGTCCGGATTGATGATGAATCCCGAGCCGAGCGCGTGGCCGGTTTGCACGAAAAAGAACGTTTGCGTGTAGACCGTGCTGGTGATGTACACCACGCTGTCCTTCGCGGTTCTGTAGATATCGATGTTGTTCTGCTCATCCGCGCCGAGGCCGGCCGAGTGGGCGACCTGCGGGCCGCTCCACAGCGGCGTATCCGCCGCGCGCCGCCAGAACGAATTCGGACGCGCGGTGATATAAACGAATCCGCCAACGAAGATGGCGGCCAGTAACAGGGTCCTCGATCTCATGTGGAGATGCTCCGTAGCGATTCATAAACGGCTCGCGTCTGTTCGATGGTGTGCCCTTTGGAGCCGCTGGTGTCGATGATATAATCGGCGAGTTTCATTTTATCGGCCAGAGGCATCTGGCGGCGCATGCGTTGCTCGGCTTCCTGGCGGCTGATGTGGTCCCGCGCCATGGCGCGCGCGATCTGCTGCTGTTCGCTGGCGACGGCCACGATAAGGCGATCATACTGGCGGTACGAGCCCGTCTCTATCAGTATCGCAGCTTCGACGACGGCGATCCCCTGAGGCTGGCGCGCCGCGAACTCGGCCAGCAGTTTTTCGATCCGCGCGCGGACCCGCGGATGGACGATTTCGTTCAGTTTCCGCAGCCGTTCGGGGTCGCCGAAAACCTCCTGCGCCAGCCGCCGCCGGTCGATCTGGCGATCCGGAAGAAGAATCCCGGAGCCGAATTCGTCGAGGATTTCCTGGTACGCCTCGGCATCCTTCTGCTGCACCTGATGGCCGAGTTCATCGGCCTGGATCACAAAGCATCCGAGCGCGGCCAGTTGCCCGCCGACGAAACTCTTGCCGCTGGCCAGCCCGCCGGTGAGTCCGACCCTAAGCATTCCTGGCCGAGCCCCGGAGCAGGGAGCAGACCGGCCGTCGCTTGCCCTTCATCTGTGCCTCTCCGCCAGTTGGACGGTGTTGGCCATCAGCATCGCGATGGTCAGCGGACCCACGCCGCCCGGCACCGGCGTGTAAGCCGACGCCGTGCGCGCCACCTCCACTGGATGCACATCGCCCACCAGGGCGAAACCTTTGCGTTCGAACTCATCGCCGCGGCCCAGGCGGCCGGCCAGCGCGCGGTCGGCGATGCGATTCTGCCCGACGTCGATCACCACCGCGCCCGGCGCGATAAAATCCGCGGTCACCAGGCCCGGTTGCCCGATCGCCGCGACCAGAAGATCGGCGCGGCGGCACTCTTCGGCGAGGTTAGACGTCCTGGAGTGACAGATCGTGACGGTGGCGTTTTCCTGGAGCAGCATGATGGCGGCCGGCTTTCCCACGATATCGCTGCGGCCGATCACCACCGCGCGCCGTCCTTCCAGCGGCACATGGTAATACTTCAGCATTTCGATGATACCCGCCGGCGTGCACGGCCGCGGCCCCGGCCGCCCCGCCACCAGATGACCGACGTTGACCGGATGAAATCCGTCCACGTCCTTTTCCGGCGCGACCGCTTCGAGCACGCGCCGGGAATCGATCTGCTCCGGCAGCGGCATCTGCACCAGAATTCCGTCGATTTCCGGCCGCCGGTTCAGCTCCCCGATGAGGGCCAGCAGCTCGCCGGTCGAGGTGGATTCCGCCGGAGTGATCTTTTCGCTGTAAATCCCCAGCTCCAGGCAGGCTTTGATCTTTCCGCGCACATAAATCTCCGACGCCGGATTGTCTCCGACCAGAACAACCGCCAATCCGGGAGGCCGGCGAAGCTGGCGGATGCGCGGCTTCAGGCCGGCAAGGATCTCGGCGCGGACCACCGTGCCGTCAAGAATCTGCACAATTTTATTCTAAAAAGGACGGCCCTGGCGCCGCTGAGGGAGGGCCGCCTATTGGCCGATGTACTTCGTCACCCAGTCGATATTGCGGTGCATGATGTCGAGCACGAACTTAGGCTCCTGCGGCCCGTGCTGCGTCCGCGGGTAGACCACCATCTCCGCCGGCACGCCCCGGCGCTTGACGGCGTGATACATCTCATAACCCTGGGTTGTCGGCACGCGCGGATCGATCTCGCCGTGCAGGAACAGAGTCGGCGTGGTCACGTTGGCCACGTGCGCCAAAGGCGACATCTTGATGTACCGCTCCGGCTGCTCATACCACGGGCCGTCGAAGTAATCGTCCAGGGTGCTGGGAATGTCGTTGGTTCCCCACATGGAGATCAAATCCGACAAACCGGCGCCGCTGGAGGCGCACTTGAACCGGTTGGTCTGGGTGATCACCCAATCGGTCATGTATCCGCCGTAGCTCCAGCCCATCACCGCCAGCCGTTCGGGATCGGCCACGCCCATCTGAATGACGAAATCCACGCCGCTCATCAGATCCTGATAATCGCCGCCGCCCCAATCGTCGATGTTGGCCGAGCGAAACGGCAGCCCGTAGCTGGTCGAGCCGCGTGGATTCGGCCGCAGCACCGCCCAGCCATGCGCGGCGAACGAGGCGATGGGATATAAGCCGCTTGCGCCGATGAAGGTCTCATTGAAAGCGCCCGCCGGCCCGCCGTGGATGTTCAAAATCAGCGGATATTTTTTCGCTTTATCGTAGTTGACCGGCAGTGTAAGCAGGCCTTCGATCTCCTTGCCGTCCTTAGATTTCCAGCGGATGACGCGGGTTTCTCCGAGCGGCTCCCTGGGCAGATCCAGGTTGGCCGCGCTCACCCGCACCGGTTTCATCGAGGATACCGGCATGACGTAGGCTTCCACCGGCTCATCGGGCGATTGCATCGCCAGGCCGGCGTAGGTGCCGGTGCGATTAAAAACAACCTGTGGCGAAAATGTTCCGCGTGTCCTCGCAAACACCACCGCCGGCGGGCCGTCCACCGGCATGGCGTAAAGCGCCTCGCGCGTATGCACTCCCTCGCTGAAGTAGATCTTGGAGGAATCCGGCGCCCACGCATCGAGCACCGGAGACTCATCGGGCGTGGCGGGCAGCTCGCGCGGCCGCAAATTGGCGAGGTTCATCAGCACGATGCGGCTGCCGTCGATGCGCCGCGCCCCCTGCGCCGTCCGGACAAAGGCGAGATAATGCCCGTCGGGCGAATAGCGCGGCTCGGACTCGGTGGCCGGCGTGGCCGCAATGCTGCGGATCGCGCCGGTCTCCAAGGCCACTTCGAGAATGTCGGCCTTGCGCCCGTCGTCGGCGTCGGGCGTGGGGCGGACTTCGTAGGCGATGCGCGTCGAATCCGGCGACCAGTCGAATTGGCCGACATGATACGGCCCGGCGGCGATCTTTTTCACCTCGCGTTTGCCTTCAACGTTCGGTTCGACGGGAAGGATCCACAGCGAGTTGTTGTGCGGATTCTCGTCGATGACGCGGAAATCGAGCTTCTCGCGCCGCGCGCGCTCCTCCTCGCGATCCGGCTCGCGCCCGGCGAAGGCGATCCATTTGCCGTTGGGCGAAACCGAGAACGCCGCCATCGTGCCGTTCCAGTTGGTAAGCTGCTCGGCTTCACCGCCATCGGCCGGAATGCGATAAATATTGCGCTTTCCGCTGCGATCGGAGGCGAAAAAGATCCATTTCGAATCGGGCGAAAACGCGGGAGCATTCGAGCTGTTCTCGCCGCGCGTAAGCTGGATGCGGCGCGATCCATCCACGGCGGCGAGATAAATCTGCGTATTCGACTCGCTCTTTTCCCCGTCCATCACCGGATGCGTTTCCGTCCACACGGCGAGTTTGCCGTCTGGGGAGGGAATGGCGGCGCTGACGGTTTTGACTTTCATCGAAAGCTCCGGCGTCCATTGCCCCCAGGCGGCAACCGCCACCAACAGGAGCGGCCAGCATGATTTCGTCTTTGCGGGCCACCGGCCGTGCACCCGCTCGTCTTTAACGCACATATTTATCCACCCAGTCCAGATGTCGATTCATGATGTCCAGTATGAATTTCGGCTCCCGCGGGCTGTGCGGCTGCCGCGGATACACCACCATCTTCGTAATCACTCCCTCGCGTTTCAAGGAATGATAAAACTCGTAGCCTTGCGATGTGGGCACACGAATATCGGCTTCCCCGTGCAGCACCAGCGTCGGCGTGGTGACGTTCTTCACGTAAGTGATCGGCGAATGCTTGCGGTAATTGTCGAGCTGCCGCCAGGGCTCGCCGCCGAAATAATCGGGAAGGAAGCCCGGGATATCGCTGGTGCCGGTGAAACTCCACAGGTCCGTGACGCCGGCCCCGACCACGGCCGCTTTGAAGCGGTGGGTCTGCGTGATGGTCCATGAGGTCATGAATCCGCCATAGCTCCAGCCCATCACCGCCAGGCGGTCCGGATCGGCCACGCCCATTTCAATCACGTGATCCACGCCGCTTTGAATATCTTCGTAATCCTTGCCGCCCCAATCGTTGTAGTTGGCGAAGCGAAAAGTTTTGCCGTAGCCGCTCGAGCCGCGCGGATTGGCGCGAAGCACGGCGTAGCCGCGCGCCGCGAACGCCGCCAGCGGATACAGCGAGGCGCGGCCGATGAAGCCCTCCTGGAACACGCCCGTCGGCCCTCCGTGAATCACCACAATGAGCGGATATTTTTTCCCTGATTCGTAATTGACCGGGTAGGTGATCAATCCCTCGATATCCAGGCCGTCCTTCGCTTTCCAGTGAATCACTTCCGTCTTGCCGAGCGGCAACTTCGGCAGATCCGCATTGGCGCGGCTGACGCGTAGCGGAGTTTTCGCACTCACCGCCATCAGGTACGCCTCCGGCGGATCATCGGAGGATTCCATTGGCAATCCGAGCATCGTGCCCGCCGCATTCAGACGGGCGCCGTTTGCGCCGAGCGTCCCTTTGGGCTCAAACAACACTTGCGGCGGACCGTCGATGGACATTTCGTAAATGACATTGCGGGTGTGGCGCGCTTCGGTGAACACCAGGCGGTCGCCGGCGAAGCCGAGCAGTTCCGGCTGCTCGTCATAGGTGGCCGGCAGCGCGCGCGCTTCCCCGGTCGAGCGGTTGAGCAGCACGATGCCTCCGTCGAAAGCCCAGCGCGGCGGATCGGAGAGCGATTTGGTGTAGGCCAGATAGCGCCCGTCGCGCGAATAGAACATGTCCGGGCTGATGGTGCGCGTCGCGGCGATCGGTTTGATCGCGCCGCTTGAAACGTCAAGCTCGGAAAGCTCGGAGGTGGTCCAACTGTCAGCGTCCGGCGTGGCGGTATGGCTGAAGGCGATCTTCCGCGAATCGGGCGACCATTCGAGCCGATTCACGTCGCGCTTTCCGTCGGTCAACTTGCGCGCCGCCCGCCTGCCGTCGGGGTCGGCGTCGGCCGGAATCAGATAAATCGAATGATTGGCGGGATTGGAATCCAAGACGCGAAAATCGCGCTTTTCTTTGCGGTTTTTTTCAAGATCGGCCGGCGGCTCATATCCCGTGAAGGCGACCGTTTTCCCGTCGGGGGAAAGCTGGTAGCCGGAGATTTCGCCCTTGAAGTCGGTGATCTGCTCTGCTTCGCCGCCGGAAATCAGGATGCGGTAGACCTGATTCCTGCCGGATCGCGCCGATTCGAAATACACCATGCGGCCGTCTGGGGAAAAGGACGGGTTGGCCGAGCTTTTTTCCCCGCGCGTCAACTGCAGGAGATGAGATCCGTCGGCGTTGGCGAGAAAGATCTGTTCCCGCATTTCGCTGTGCTCGGCGTCCATCACCGCCTCGATTTGCGTCCAGACCACTCTGGATCCGTCCGGCGACGGGACAACCGAGCCGATGTTTTTAAATTGCATCGAAAATTCGGGTGTCCATCCGGAGGGCTGCGCGCCGGCGATGGCGGCAAAGCCCACAACAAAAAGGATCGCTTTCATAGGCGCAATTTAATATGCCACAGTTCCGCGGCGCGCGCATCCCAGCCGCGCGCGGTCACGCCTGAAGCAGCAACACTCCGGCGGCGACCAGCGCCGCCCCGGTCCAGCGGAGCCGGTTGATGTGCTCCCCCAAAATGACCTTGGCCAGAATCGTTTCAAGAACGTAGCTCGACGCTGTCGCCGGGACCGCGAAGCTGAGATCCGCGATCGACAGCAGCGACATCTGCGCCGCGAAAGCGACCGCCATCGCCGCGATGCCGCCAAGCACCCACGGGTTTTGCGCCAGTTCCCAAATCAGCCGGACAATGCTGGCGGGCCGAAAATCGCAGACCTCGCCATGGCGTTTCATGCCGGAAGCGTCCAGCAGATCGCCGGTGGCGTTGCAGCAGACGATCAACAGAACCAGCAGCCATTTCATGGCGTTGTTCGAGGCTGCGTGCGCCCCACCAGGATCGCCCCCAGCGTGATCAGCGCGACGCCGCTCCATCGGCCGCGCGAGACGTGCTCGCCGAGCACGGCCCAGCCCACGATCGCCGAAAACGCGTAGCCGGTGGCCGTGACCGGCAGAACGTAGCTGAGATCCGCCCAGCTCAGCAACGAAAGATTCGCGAACAGCCCCAGGGCCAGCAGCGCCGTGCCGCAATCGACGAAGGGGTTCCGCAGCACGTGCAGATAAGCGATCAGTTGCACCGTAACGGTGGGACCAACCTGGTGCATCCCCGCCGTCAGCAGCAGGTTTCCGCAGACGTTGGCGCAAATTACAGTGGCGGCAAAGAACGCCGATTTCCGGCGGATGAGTTTAGGATCCGTTACCGTGTGCGTCACTCTGCTGCCGATCCGCTCAATCCCACCAAAACCAGCCCGGCGGCCACCAGAATCGTCCCGGCGGTCTTGGCGGCCAGCGCCCAACCCCCATACTGTTCGTGCAGCAGGCGGGGATGAAACTTCGTCAAATAGAAGACCGTCACGAAGATGAGCGCGTAGCGCAGCCCGGAGATGGCCGAGACGACCGCCGGACTGGCCAGGCTGATGGAATAAAATACCAGAAACGAGCCGACGCCGTTGGCAAAACGGTTCAGGAAGTACAACTCTTTACTGCGCGGCGAGGCACGCTCCGAAGTCCGGAAAATCTCCTCCCGCCATTTTTTCCGCACCAGCAGGAGCAGAGCTCCCGCGAAAGTGCCCAAAGTAAATAAGACGTAGGCGGAGACGAAGTTCGTTTCCTCGAACGCCATTTTTTGCAGCACGGAGGAAAGCCCGAAGGCGGCCGCCGCGCAGACGATCAGCGGAAGAATGACGCGAAGATTCATCGGCTCGGAGGAAAACATCACGAATCCGCCGAGCACCAGCAGCGCGAAGCCCGGAATACTCGCTCCGCCGAGCGGTTCCTTCAAAAGTGGAATCGCAATGAAGTAGGTGAACAGCGGCGAGAATCCGCCCATGATCGCCAGCGCCTGCGAGGCTTCGCCGAGTTTCAGCGCGTCGTAGTAAAAATAATTCGCCGCAAGCTGGATCACGCCGGCCGCCAGCGCCAGTCCGGCCACCTTCCAGCCCGGCGTATGAAAGCCGAACGGGATCAGGCAGAGGCCGAAGATGCTGATGGCGCCCAGCCAGAACACATAATTGGTTACATCCTGCGTTTCCGGATTTTCCAGAAGAATTTTGTCCCACACCAGGGACAAGCCGATGATCCCATGCGCGAGGATGGCGATCAAGATACCGTTATGGACCCAGGAAAACACGGCGGGCCTAGGTAAGACTCGGCTGCGCCCGCGCCGCGAAGGTGTAACCGCTTCAATCGGCCGAAAAACGCACAGCCTGTTCGATTTTCTGGAGCCTGCTCCAGAATGCGGGCAGCAGTTCGAGCTTCAAGGCGTTCGCTCCATCGGAAAGGGCGCGCTCCGGCGCCTCATGCACCTCGACGAATACCGCATCCACCCCGGTGGCGACCGCGGCGCGCGCCAGCGGCTCGATGAACTTCGGCTCGCCGCCCGATGCCGTTCCCGCCGCGCCTGGTAGCTGCACGCTGTGCGTCGCGTCGAAAACCACGGGCCATCCGAACTCGCGCATAATCGCCAGCCCGCGCATATCGACCACAAGATTGTTATAGCCGAAGGAGCTGCCGCGCTCGGTCAGCAGAATCCGGTCGTTTCCCGTGGAGGCGACTTTTTCGGCCGCCAGCCGGATATCGTAAGGCGAAACGAACTGGCCTTTTTTGATGTTCACGGCGCGTCCGGTGCGCCCGGCGGCCAGCAGCAGGTCCGTCTGCCGGCAAAGAAACGCGGGGATCTGCAAAACATCGGCCGCTTCGGCCGCGGCTTCGGCCTGCGCCGGTTCGTGGATATCGGTGAGCACGGCGAATCCGGCATCGCGCACGGATTTGAGAATCCGCAGCCCTTCTTTCATCCCCGGACCGCGATACGATTTGACGCTTGACCGGTTCGCTTTATCGAAAGACGCTTTGAAGATAAACGGGGCGCCCGTCTTCGAAATTTCCCGCGAAATTTCCCGCGCGAGAAAATGAACGTGCTCTTCCGATTCGATGACGCACGGCCCGGCGATCAGCGCCAGCGGGGCGCCGCCGCCGATCTGGATTTGATCCGTGATCCGCAAAAGCTAACGCGCCAGCGTCTCCATTCTGGTTCCGGCCTCCTGTCTTCTGGCGCCCTCGGCCAGCGCCGCGCCGATAAACGCCCGGAACAGCGGATGCGGCTCGAGCGGCTTGGACTTAAACTCGGGATGGAACTGGCAGCCCAGATACCAGGGATGGCCGGGAAGCTCGCAGATCTCGACATAAACGCCGTCCGGCGTTTCGCCGGTCAGCCGTAAGCCGTGCCGCGTCAGTACCTCTTCGAACTCCCGGTTAAATTCGTAGCGATGGCGATGGCGCTCGCTGATTTCCGCCTGCCCGTAGGCTTGGCGCGCGAAACTTCCTTCCGCCAGCCGGCAGGGATAAGCACCCAGGCGCATCGTTCCGCCTAATTCATCCACGCCCTTCAACTCGCGCAATTTATAAATGACGCGATTCGGCGTCGCCGGATCGAACTCGGTCGAGTTGGCGTTGGTCAAGCCGCAGACGTTGCGCGCGAACTCGATCACCATGGTCTGCATGCCCAGGCAAATGCCGAAATACGGCACCTTGAACTCCCGCGCGTAGCGGATCGCGCACAACATCCCCTCCACGCCGCGCTTGCCGAATCCGCCGGGGACCAGAATGCCGTCGAAGGCCTCCAGCTCCGCGATCGCCTCCGGCCACTTCAGTTTTTCTGATTCCACCCAGGTAAAATTCACCTTGGCCTCATGCGCCAGGCCGCCGTGCAGCAGCGCTTCCTTGAGGCTTTTGTACGAATCCTCGTACTCGACGTATTTTCCCACGATGCCGATCGACACCTCGCGCGCCGGATGCTTGAGCCGCCGCGCCATCTCGCTCCAGCGGCTTAAATTCCGCGGGCCGGCTTGGATCGCCAGGCGGCGCAGGGCGATTTCATCGAAGCCCTGCTCGGCGAACACCAGGGGGCACTCGTAGACGCTGGAAACGTCGCGCGCGGTGATGACCGCCTCGATATCGACATCGCAGAACAGCGCGATTTTTTCCTTCATCTCCTGCGGCAGCTCATGATCGCTGCGGCACAGAAGAATATCGGGCTGGATGCCAATGGCGCGCAGCTCCTTCACGCTGTGCTGGGTCGGCTTGGTTTTCAGCTCCTGCGCGGCGGCGATCCAGGGCACCAGGGTGACGTGAACGAACAAGGTATTTTCGCGCCCCAGCTCGTGCCGCAACTGGCGGATCGCCTCCAGAAACGGCAGCGACTCGATGTCGCCCACGGTTCCCCCGATCTCGACGATCACCACATCGATGGGCGAGCCGTCGGCCGCCGTCGAAACGCGCTTCACCGCGGCTTTGATTTCATTGGTCACGTGCGGGATCACCTGCACCGTCTTGCCGAGATAATCGCCGCGGCGCTCGCGCGAGATGATCTGCTCATAGATGCGCCCGCTGGTCAGATTATTGGCCTGCGTCAGCGGCGCGTGGGTGAAGCGCTCGTAGTGGCCCAGATCGAGATCGGTTTCCGCTCCGTCATCGGTGACGAAAACCTCGCCGTGCTGGAAAGGGCTCATCGTGCCCGGATCGACATTCAAGTAGGGATCAAACTTTTGCAGCGTGACCTTCAGGCCCCGGCTTTCCAGCAGGCACCCCAGACTCGCTGCGGCGATTCCCTTGCCGAGCGAACTCACCACCCCGCCGGTCACGAAGATGTACTTGGACATTTCTTTTATCCCGTCACCATCATTTTTTCGTACAGCTCCGCCACAAGTTTCCAATCCTCCGGCGTATCCACGCCGAGCGATTCATAGTCGGTCTCAACCACACGGATTTTGAACCCATTTTCGAGCGCGCGCAACTGCTCCAGCCGTTCGGCGCGCTCCAGCGGCCCCACCGGAAGCTCCGGATAGGCCAGCAGAAAATCGCGCTTATAGACGTACAGGCCGATGTGCTTGAAATAGGTCCGTTCCCCGCCGTCGCGAACGTAGGGGACCGGCGAGCGCGAAAAATAGATGGCGTTTTCATCCCGGTCCGTCACCACTTTCACCACGTTCGGATCGGCGATCTCGCGCTCGCGCGCGATCTTTTTCTTGAGCGTGCCCATGGGCGCTTCCTGGTCCAGAATGCCCAGGATCGCCGCGTCGATCGCCGCCGGGTCGATCAGCGGCTCGTCACCTTGAATATTCACGATGAACTGCGCCTTCGACGCGGAGGCCGCTTCGGCCACGCGGTCGGTTCCGGAAAGATGATCGGCGCGGGTCATGACCACGCCGGCTTTGAACTGCCGCGCCGCGTTGCGGATGCGTTCGTCGTCGGTGGCGATTATCAGTTCGGACAGGTATCTGGCCTGCGAAGCGCGCTCCCAAACATGCTGGAGCATCGTTTTTCCGGCGATCGGGACCAGCGCCTTGCCAGGGAAGCGTGTGGATGCGTACCGTGCGGGGATTACGCCAAGAATCCGGTGCGGCACGATCTAGTCTAGCACAACATTTGAAAATCGGCGAAGCTCAGCCGACATCGGCGAGGTAGGCAAACCGCGCGCGCCTTGCGCAGGAGCTTTTCGGCGCCGTGTCCGGCGCCGTCCGCAGGACGGGCTGACCTGCTAAGATGCGTGCTTGGGCCGATGACTCCGCCTCGCCGATGCCTGCCCGCCGCGATCCTGCTCGCGCTTGCCGGATGCAGCAAACCGCAGCCAAAACCCGTTGTTCCGGAGGTCTTCCGCGTGAAATTCGAGACCTCGCGGGGCGACTTCATCGTCGAGGCCCGCCGCGACTGGGCGCCGCGCGGCGTCGATCGTTTTCATGAGCTTCTGCGCATGCATTATTTCGATCAGGGGCGGTTCTTCCGCGTGATCCCCGGATTCATCGCGCAGTTCGGCGTCCATCGCGATTTTCGGGTTCACGACGTGTGGCGGGAGCTGTTCATCGTGGACGATCCGCCGAAGGAAAAAAATCTCCGCGGAACGCTGTCGTTTGCGCAGTCCGGCCCGAACACGCGGGCCACGGAGATTTTCATCAATCTGGCCGATAATACGTCGCTTGATCAGGAAGGATTCGTTCCCTTCGCGAAGGTGATTGAAGGCATGGAGGTCGCCGACCAGCTTTATTCCGGCTACGGCGAAATGCGCCCGCAAGGCAAGGACATCGATCCGGGACGCGTCGAAGGCGAAGCCAACGAATATCTGGTCCGGTTTCCAAAGCTCGATTACATCAAGAAAACCGAATTTCTTCCGTGAGCCCGCGCCGCTCACCGCCGGCGGGACGGGGCGGAGGCGTGCGTTTTTGTAATAGAATGACGCCTGGAGGCTCGCATGATTACTCGCCGGGGATTTGCCGGTCTGGTCGCCGCTGGTTTTACTGAGTTCGCGTTTGCGCAACGCTCCGCGGTCGATTCGATGAATGTTCAAGCGCCGAAGGGAACGGTCTGGCTCAATGCCAATGAATTTCCGGAAGGGCCGCCGGCTGCGGCGCTCGATGCGATCGCTCGAGCCGCCAAGGAATCGAATCGCTATCACTTCACGGAGTATCCGGCGATTTATGAGAGCGTCGCGAAACTGGAAGGGCTCAACGGCGAGCAGGTGCTGGTCGGCGCCGGATCCACTGAAGCGCTGCACTGCGCCGTGGAGGCGTTCACCTCGCCCAAGCATCCATTCATCTGCGCCTGGCCGACGTTTGAATCGGGTCCGGAACTGGCGGCGGCGCAAGGACACGCGGTGGTGAAACTGCCGCTCACCTCCGATTACCGCTCCGATGTGCGGCAGTTGGTGGCCGAGGCGAAAAAGGCCGGCGGCGGGTTGATCTACATCTGCAATCCCAACAATCCGACCGGCAACGTCGCGCCCAAGCAGGACATCGCCTGGGCGGTGAGGAACCTTCCCTCCGATACGGTTCTGCTGGTCGACGAAGCCTACTTCCACTTCAATACTTCGCCGGAAACCGAAAGCGCCATGAAGTACGTCAAGGACGGAAAGAACGTACTGGTGTTGCGGACCTTCTCCAAGATTTACGGCATGGCGGGACTGCGCGCCGGCTACGTCGCCGCGCGTCCGGACCTGATCAAGAAAATGGTTCCGTTCCGCAATCTTCAGATCAGCATCACCACCGCCCGGGCCGTGGTGGCCGCGATCGATATGGGCCCGAAACTGGTCGAGGAGCGCCGCGCGCGTTTGATCCGCACGCGCCAGGATCTGGTTGCGTTTTTGAAACAGAAGAAACTGAACGCCATCGAATCGCAGGCCAATTTCGTCATGTTCGATACCGGCCGCGATATTAATCAAATCGGCCCGGCGATGCTCGCCAAGGGAGTCGCGGTCGGCCGTCCTTTCCCGCCGTTCAACACCATGATGCGGATCACCATCGGCACGGATGCGGAAATGGCGAAGTTTAAAACGGCGCTGAGCGAGGTTCTTTCGGTTTAGGCGCCCGGACCGCTGAGCAGCCGCGCTGGGGCCGCTGAGCCCGATACCTGCTGGTACTCTGAAAGGGATGAGATTTCCAGCCCTTCTTGCGTTGCTGCCCTGCTTGGTCTGCGCGCAGTCGCTCGCCGATTTCGAGAAAAAGGTCAGCGAATTCACGCTGCCCAACGGCTTGCATTTCATTCTGATCGAGCGTCATCAGGCGCCCGTTGTGTCCTTTCACACCCATGTCAACGTGGGCTCGGTGGACGCTCCGGGCGGGGAAACCGGAATCGCCCACATGTTCGAGCACATGGCGTTTAAAGGGACGCAAACCATCGGCAGCAAGAACTGGCCGGAGGAAAAAAAAGCGCTGGACGCGATCGAAGCCGTTTATGACCGGCTGGATCAGGAGCGGCGCAAGGGTTTTCGTTCCTATCCGAAAAAAATCGCGGCGCTTCAGGACGAGCTGAAAACGGCCATCGCCAAAGCCGACAGCTTTGTCGATGAAAACGCCTATGATCGCATCGTCGAATCCAACGGCGGGGTCGGCATGAACGCGTCCACCGCGGAAGACTCCACCGATTATTTTTACAGCTTTCCTTCGAATCGCATCGAATTGTGGTTCCTGCTCGAATCGGAGCGGTTTCTCCAGCCGGTTTTTCGCGAATTTTACAAAGAGCGCGACGTGGTTCGCGAGGAGCGGCGCATGCGCGTCGAATCGAGCCCGCAAGGAAAGCTGGTGGAGGCGCTGCTGGCCACCGCCTTTGAAGCTCATCCCTACCGCAACATGCCCGGCGGCTGGGC
>JAJPIT010000078.1 GCA_021324615.1 Terriglobia bacterium
GATCTGATCGCGGCGATGGAAACGGCGCTCGCCGCGTTTTCCGCCGGATGCGCGGTGCAGCCGGTGCGAACCGTGCTGGATATCGCCGAACATCACGCGTTTTTCGCCCTGATGCCGGCCTATCTTCCCTCCACTCCGGCGCTGGGCGCGAAGCTGGTGACGGTCTATCCTGCAAACGCCGAACGCGGATTGCCCTCGCATCTGGCGACCATCGTTCTGCTCGATCCCGCCACCGGCGCGCTGGAGGCGATTCTCGACGGCCGCTATATCACGGAAGCGCGCACTGCCGCCGTCTCCGCCGTTTCGGTGAAGAAGCTGGCGCGGCCGGCCTCGCGCGTGCTGGCGATTCTCGGCTCCGGCGTGCAGGCGCGCAGTCATTTCGAGGCGCTGGCGCACGTCGGACGATTTGAGGAGGTTCGCGCCTGGAGCCCCACGCGCGCGAATCTGGATGCATTCTGCAAAATTTCCGGCGCGCGCGCGATGGATTCGGCCGAAGCCGCGGCGCGCGGCGCCGACATCATTGTTCTGGTGACGGCAGCGGCGGAGCCCGTCATTCGCGACCACTGGATCAAGCCCGGCGCGCATGTGATTTCCGTCGGGGCGTGCCGTCCGACGCAACGCGAGATGGATCCGGCGCTGGTAAAGCGTTCGCGCCTGTTCGTCGATTCGAAAGCCGCGGCCGTGAAGGAATCGGGCGACGTGATCGGCGCCGGCGAAGCGCACATCGTGGCCGAACTCGGCGAATCGCGCGCAACGCGATCCAGCGAAGACGAGATAACTGTCTTTAAATCGCTCGGTTTGGCGATTGAAGACGTCCTCGCCGCGCATCTCGCGCTCGAACGCGCAAAACAGCAGGGCCGGGGAACGCGGATTTAATTCGTCGTCTGCATGTAACCTTCGCCCCTCCATTCCGATCATTGAGACATGAAAACTTTCGCTCTCGAGGCGTCCTTACTGGCGATCTGCTCGATTCCGGCGCTTGCACAACGCGGTGACCAACGCGGCAAACAGGAGGAGCACGGCCGCCAGGAGGTGGGCCACGGCTACGTGCCGCCGCGCGGCCCGGCCAAGGCGCAGCCCAATCGTCAAGCGCCGGCCGAACGGCCCGGCCATCCGGAAGCTCCGCACGTCCACACCGACGGAAGATGGGTCGGGCACGACAGCGGACGGGACGACCCCAGATTTCATCTGGACCATCCCTGGGAGCACGGCCGCTTTACCGGCGGATTCGGCAAAGGCCACATCTGGCGGCTGGCGGGCGGCGGCCCGTCGCGGTTCTGGTTCAACGGATTTTATTTCAGCGTCGCGCCGGCCGACATGGCGTATTGCAATGACTGGCTTTGGGATTCAGACCAGGTCGTGATTTATGAAGATCCTGACCATGTTGGCTGGTATCTCGCCTACAATGTGCGGCTGGGGACCTACGTCCACGTCGAATTTTTGGGAAATCTGTAAAGTGGGCGGTTTAGATGCGTGTTTTCGCTTTTTGGGGTGTTTTTTGCGCGATATACCAGCGAAAATACGTCAACACCACTTCGCTCAGCAAAACGAATCCGGCGCCGGTCCAGAACAATAATCCGCCGGTCTGCTGATCGGTTTCGCGATTGAGGCTCCAGTCGCGCAGCAGCGAATCGGAGATCCGCAGCACGTCTAAAGGGCTCGAATAACGCGGGAAGTACCAGGGCTGCTCGAAGGCGAGAAACAGGCCCAGCAGCGAGCACCAGATGGCCGCGGCCGTCAAATAGAAAAGCGCGTTCGGAACCAGCCGGATGCGCTGATCGCGCCGCGGCGAATGCAGCGGCCACCAGAAAATCATCCCGCCGGCAACCACGGAGGCAATCTCCAGGCGCCGGATCGATTCATTGGCGAGCGCCGCGTTTAAGGCGCGTGGCAGAAACCAGACCGAAAGCGCCGCCATGCCGATGACCCACGCGGCGGCGTACGGAACGCGGAGGCGCGCCAGCTTTTCCTCCGTCCCGCGAACCAGCAGATACGGAATGATCAGCGCGAGCAAAATTCTTTCGATCGCTTCCGCCGTAAATAGATAATCGCGCGCCAGCAGATCGAGCGGCGAGCAGAGCACCGTCGCCAGCAGCGCAAGACCCGAGCCGAACCAGAGAAGCGAGCGTCCATTCCGCATCCTGGTGACGGCGCCGTGCGCCAGAAAAGCGAGCGCGCAGGCCGCAATGGCCGCCGGGTGCCAGCGCCAGGCCGAAGCGACGATGCTGATCGTCCGCACTATTCACAGGATAAGCCTCATTACAATGATTTCATGCGTCCCCGGAGCTTAAGAACCCGCCGGAGGCACCGATTTGACAAAGGAAGCCGTCGGCTGGATGAGGCGATGGCGATTCTATGCGTGCTTGCCCCCGCCGGAGCGGCACATGTGGCGGCGGAGGACCGCGCCGGCGCTCCATGACCACGATCGCCGCCGCCTGTTTTCTGCTGCCGGTTCTGGCGCTGCTTCCGGCGCGGGTGCAGAGCGGGCTCCGGAAAGAGCTCGCCGCCCATCCAGCGTTGGTTTTTGCGGCGCCGGCGATTCTGTCGGCGATGTTTCTGGCGATCGCCGCGGCCGCGGGAGCTTTCGGCGCGCCCTTGGCGGCCCTCATTCTCGTCTACACTTTCGTTCCTTCGGCGGCCGCGTACAAGATCCGCGCCGTGCCGCCGCCTTCGGCGGCCGATTTCGCCTTGGTCTTATGGTTCTGGCTGCCGCTTGAATTTTCCGTCGGTGCGGCGTGGATTCCGCGCTCCGAACAGGCGCTTTTGCATGTGGCCGCGTATGGAGCCGCCCTGACGCTGGCGCTGGTGATCTTCCTGTTATTCCGGGGGCTGGAAGGAATGAAGTACAACCTGCCGCGATCGGCCCGCGACGGCGTCAATCTGATGGCTGGATTCGCCATCGCCGCGCCGGTCTTGATCGCCGCCGGCCGGGCGGTGGGATTTCTTGGACCGGCTCACCGGGCCGCCGATCCGCGGCCGGGGCGCCTGGCGGTTGAGTTCGCCGTAATCCTTCTGGCTACGGCGCTTCCCGAAGAGCTGCTGTTTCGAAGTCTGATTCAAAACTCGCTGATGCAGCGGATGGGTCCGGGCTGGGGCGCACTGCTGCTGGCGGGATGGATCTTCGGCTGCGCGCATCTCGATAATGGGCCGGGTCCGCTGCCGAACTGGCGCTACATGATCGTCGCGGCCATCGCCGGAGTGATTTATGGGCGGGTATTTCAGAAGAGCTCGAGCGTTTTCGCGTCCGCGGGGCTGCACGCGCTGGTGAACACGATCAAGCACAATTTTTTTTGAGAAGGGTCCGCGCTTCAGGGCGCCGGCTCGAAGATCTCGGCGAAAAACGCGTGCATGGCCGACCAGGAACGTTCATCGGCCAGGCGGTGATAGGCCAGGCCATCCAGGCCGCGCTCGCCGGAACGCGGATCGGTGAAGCTGTGCCGCGCGCCTCCGTACAGCACCACCTGATAATCCACTTCGGCGGCCTTCATCTCGGCGATAAAGCCGTTGACCTGCTCCAGTGGGATGAAGGGATCATCGGCGCCGGACAGCGAAAGCACTTTGGCGCGCACCACTCCGCGGCGCGCGGGATCGGTTGTGGTCAAATTTCCGTGAAAGCTGACCACTCCCCGGACGGGCGCGCCGCTGCGCGCCAGCTCCAGCACGGACGATCCGCCAAAACAGTAGCCGATGCCCGCGATTCGCGAAGAATCCACCTCCGGGCGGGCGGCGAGCACATCGAAAGCCAGCCGCACTCGTGCCCTCATTTCACGGACATCGGCGCGCAGGGCCTTGGTCCAGCCCAGCCCTTCTTCGGTGGAGGCGGCCTGCCTGCCTTCGCCGAACATATCGGCCGCGAAGGCGACGTATCCGATTTCGGCCAGCCGTTCAGCCCGATGCTTGACGTACTCGCCAAGCCCCCAGGCTTCATGGATCAGCAGCACTGCCGGCCGGGGCGCCAGGCGCGCGGGATCGTCGGCCAGCCAGCCGCGGAAAACGGTTTCGCCGCGCCGGTATTCCACCGGATCCATCTTCATTTTGCTCATCTTGATCTTCAGGTTAGCGGACCGGGATGGAAAATGTGCCGGTATTTCCCAGTAAAATCTTCCCTCGGCGGAGTGTCCTACGGCGGAAGCAAAGCCGGTTTTGGTTGGCCATGAACGTGCGTTGAATTCAGGCATGATTCGACGTTTTACAACGATTCTGTTTCTGGGGGTGGCCGGGGCACTCCTCGCGCTCGGGCAAGGCGGAACCGCCAGGAGGGAAAGCAAACCGGATGCGCGTCTGCAAAACGCGGCCATGGCGATTCAGGACATCATGCGCAGCCCGGATCGGGGCGTTCCCCGCGATCTTCTCGAAAAGGCTCAATGTGTGGTGATCATTCCCGATCTGCTGAAGGGCGCCTTCATGGTCGGCGGGCAGTACGGGCGGGGATACGCGCTTTGCCGTCACGGGAACGGCTGGAGCGGGCCGGCGGCGGTTCGCGTGGAAGGCGGCAGCTTCGGATTCCAGCTTGGGGGCCAAGCCACGGATCTGATCATGCTGGTGATGAACCAGCACGGGATGGACCGACTGCTGAGCGATAAGTTCACCATCGGAGGCGAAGCCTCGGCGGCCGCCGGACCGATCGGACGCCAGACCAGCGCGCAAACCGACATCGCCATGCACGCGGAGATCCTGACCTGGTCGCGCTCGCGCGGGGTCTTTGCCGGAATCTCGCTGGATGGCGCGACGCTGCGCCCGGACAAGAGCGAAAACCGGCGACTGTACGGCCGCGAAGTGACGAATCGGGAGATCCTGGAGGGCGAACTGGCGACGCCGCCGGCCGGCCGGGAACTGGTGGCGGCGGTGAGCCGCGAAGGGCGGGCGGGCGCGCCGGCTGAAGCGCGCAGCCGCGCGGAGGCCCCAGCGAATCCGCCTGCCAGAGAGCACCCGGCCGCGCCTGCCCCAGCCAATGGCGGGGCCCGCGCCCTGTTGGGGCAGCCGGTGCAGTTCGATTCCGGCCAGACCGGGGTACCACAGAGCGCCGAGGCGAATCTGAATCAGGTCGCCCAGCAGATGAAGGACAATCCGAACTGGAAGATCCGGATTGAAGGCTATAGCGACAACCGCGGCAGCCGCGCGGCCAACGTCAAAGTTTCCAAGGAGCGGGCCGACGCCGTTTTGAACTGGCTGGCCGAGCACGGCGTGGACCGCAGCCGCATGTCCGCGGTGGGCCGCGGCGCCGCGCGCCCGGTTGGAGACAACGGCACGGAGGAGGGCCGGGCGCAGAATCGCCGCGTGGAGATCGTTCGCGTGGACTCAGTGATGAACAAGACGGGACTCTGAGATTCCGGGAACCGCGGCGTTTCGGGTTCGTCTAACAAGCTGAAGACATCGGAAGATTGAGTCCGAGACGTAACCTCCCGATCATGGAGGATGGGGCCGCCTCAGCCTGGGCGGCCCGTTTTTTTTGTTGTCCAATAGAAGCGATGAAGATTCTGGTGGCCATTGACTCCTCCCCCGCAGCGGAATCCGTTCTGGCCAGCATTGTCGCGCGCCCCTGGCCGGCGGAGTCCAGTTTCGAAGTCCTGACGGTGGCCGGCGCCGAAGACGAGGACGCACCGCGCCGCGCCACCTCCCTTTCCGAGGATGCCGCACGCCGCCTTGGGCTGGCGAAGCTGAATGCGACGGCGTTCACCATGCGCGGGCGGGCCAAGGCGGCGATCGTTGACCGGGCGCGGCAGATGGCGGCCGACCTGATTGTTCTGGGATCGCACAACAGCCGCCACATTTTGCTGGGCGGCGTGGCCAGCGCGGTGGTCCGGCATGCGCATTGTTCGGTGGAGGTGGTGCGCAACCCGAGGGATTTCTCGCGCGGCATGAAGCTGCTGCTGGCCACCGACGGATCGGAGCCGTCGCTGGCGGCGGCGCGCGCGATCGCGGCGCGTCCCTGGCCGGCGGGAACCGAAGCGCGGCTGCTGAGCGCGGCCGAGCTTTCGCTGACGCTTCTGCAATCGTCCCTGGAGCCGCCCTACGTCAGCGACCAACTGCTGGAGGCGCAGCGGGACGACGCCATCAAGCGCGCCGAGCAGGCGGTCCACAGCGCCGAACGCATTCTGTCGGAAACGGGGTTGAAAACATCGGCGTCGATTTCGGTTCTGGTGGAAAACCCGAAGCAGATCATCCTTGACGAAGCCGCGCAGTGGGCCGCCGACCTGATCTTCGTCGGCTCGCACGGGCGCCACGGGCTGGACCGGTTTTTGCTTGGCAGCGTGTCGGAGGCCGTGGCCACACACGCCAACTGTTCGGTGGAAGTCGTGCGCGTTTAAGGCGGGGCTGTGGTTATTGCCGCGACCGGGCCAGTTCGGCGCGTTCGGTGTGGGCTGCGCGGCGCAGCTCGCCCAGCCTGGCGCCGGTGACGGTGAGGGCGGTGACTCCGCCGATGACCAGGCGCAGGGCCAGGATCCCCCAGAACACCACCGCGAAGTTTTCGGCGTCGCGCGGCACGATGCGGTAGACGTTCACCAGCACCTGCCGCATCAGCAGGTACAGGCCGATATTTCCGGGCGCCTGCGGCACGGCGCTGCCCATGCGCAGCAGCACGGCGACCGCGAAGGCGTCGGCCAGGGTCAAGTCGTCGAATCCGTAGCCGCGGAAGGCGGAAAAGATGGGCGCCAGTTGCAGCAGCAGGTACAGCAGGCTGATCAGGAGCGAAAAGTAGAGATAACGCGAATGCCCGATCAGGCTGAGGTCGTCGATCAGCACGCGCAGGTGGCGCTTCCAGGATTCGCCGGCCAGCATGGCCCGCGCGCGCCGCCGGAAAGCCATCGCCAGGATCAGCAGCAGCACGCCGGCGGCGACGATGGCGGCCAGGGCGTACGCCCCGCCGGCCAGCAGCCGCATGTGGCGGTGGTGGGGCACGATGCGCAGGGTGAGAAAGAAGGCGCCGCACAGCCAAAAGCCGTCGAAGATGCGCTCGATCAGGGCGCTGGACAGCGATACGGAGTAGGGCAGGGCGCTCCAGCGTGAAATCAGGTAGGTTCGCACCAGCTCGCCGGCGTTGAATCCCAGGACTTCGTTTCCGAACAGCCCGACGTAGATGGCGCGCAGTGTCCGCCAGACCGGGACGGGTTCGACGGGGTGGAGCAGCATGCTCCAGCGCCAGGCCTGGCAGGCGTAAACGGCGATATCGGAGACGATGGCCAGGGCGACCCACCACCAGTTCATGGTCCGCAGGTCTTCGGCGAGCGTGGCGAGCTTGAAATCGCGCAAAGACCAGATCAGGAAGCCAAGGGTGAACGCGCTGACGATGATCAGCGCCAGGCGCGAGCGCGCGGAGCCGGATTTTCCCTCATCCAAATCACCATCATATCCTTTCAGGCGAGTCGGGCCGCTGCGATGTAACGGTTCGTCGCGCTGGTCCGCGGGGCGCCGGCGCGCTACACCTTCAAATCGTAGCCGGCGCGCCGGATTCCGTCGATGATCGCCGCGCGAATTTCGCCCACTTCTTCCGAGGACAGGGTCCGCTCCGGAGAACCGACGGTCAGCCGGAAGGAGAGGCTCCGCGATCCGCCGGGGAGGGGAAAGTCGCGCAGAAACGAGAGGTCCAGCAGATGCTTTCCGGCCAGCCGCCGCAGTTCATCCTCGAGATCGGCGATCCATGCGCGGGCCGGAGCGATAATGCTCAGATCGAAGGCGCTGGCCGGGAACCGCCGCAGCGGCTGGTAGCGGGGCGCGGGAGGCTGGAATCTTTCCGCCAGCGTGAGATCGAGGTCGAGGACCGCGGCCCGCCCGCTTCCGACCATGCGGGGATGGAACTCGAACAGGCGCCCGAGGCGGACGCCGCCGAACATGACGTCGGCGGCGCGCCGCGGATGCTCATAGCTGCGCGCCTCGGCCGGGCGGACGCGAACTCCCGCCAGAATGCACTCGGCGACGCGTTTCAGCTCCAGCAGACCCGCGGCGCCGTCGTCCTTGGCGTAGAGCGCCGCCGCGAAATGCGGGGTTTCGTGATCCGGGAAAATTTCGCGGCCGATCTCGAAGAGGCGGAAGGTCTCAAAGTGGCGGGCGTTGTCCAGCACGTTTCTCCAAATCCCCGGCAGGAGGCTGGAGCGCAGCAGATTCTGCCCGGCCGCGATGGGATTGGCCACCTCGACCAGATTTTCCAGGCCGAAGGCGCGCGCGTCCTCCGGGCTGATGAAGGAGTAGTTATAGACCTCATGGAATCCCTGATCGACCGCCAGCGCGCGCACGCGATGATGAAACGCGCGTTCTGGATTTTCCGGCGGGACGCGGGCCGGCGCCAGCGGGGGCGTGGGCGGGATGGAATCATAGCCGATCATCCGGCCGACCTCCTCCACCAGATCGTCTTTGATGGCGATGTCTTTGGTGGCGCGCCAGCTTGGCGGGACCACGGAAAACGTCCGCTCCCGGGTTTGGCTCACCTGGAATTCCAGGGACTCGAGAATCCGCCGCACCTGGGCGGCGGGAACGGCGCGGCCCAGTTTGCGGTCCAGCCAGTCGAGCGGCAGTTGGATCGGCGCGGGCGGGGGCTGCCCGCGGTAGGCGTCCGCGACCCCGCCCACCACTTGAATGCCTGGCGAGATCTGTTCGAGGATCTCCAGCGCGCGCTTCAATCCGCGGATGGTATTGGCCGGATCCTGCGCTTTCTCAAAGCGCATGGAGGCGTCGGTGCGCAGCCGCAGCCTGGCCGAGGTTTTGCGCACGCTGGACGCGCTGAAACAGGCGCTCTCCAGCACGATGCGGGTGGTGGAATCGGAGATTGCGCTGGGTCCTCCGCCGATCACGCCGGCCAGGGCGACCGCTCCTTGCGGATCGGCGATCACCAGGTTGGAGGGGTCCAGTTCATAGGTTTGGCCGTTCAGCGCTTGCAGGAGTTCGCCGGCGCGGGCGGAGCGCACGATGATCTCGCCGCCGTGCAGCTTATCGGCGTCGAAGGCGTGCATGGGCTGGGCGATTTCCGCCATGACGAAATTGGTCGCGTCGACGACGTTATTGATGGCGTTCAGGCCGATTGCCTCCAGGCGGTATTGCAGCCAGAGCGGCGACGGCTGGACCTTCACGTTTTCCAGCACCAGCGCGGAGTAGCGCGGGCACAGCGCGAAATTTTCGACGGTGACGCGAAGCGGCGCGGCCCGGTCCGGAAGGTCCGCGGCCCGCACCGGGTCGATCAGCCGCCGGCCGGTGATCGCGGCGATCTCGCGCGCCATCCCGTAATGCCCCCACAGGTCGGGCCGGTGGGTCAGCGACTTATTGTCCACCTCGACCGCGTAATCGGGTTGCGGCGCCGGTTGTGATCCCAGTTCCACGATTCCCGAGTGGTCGCGCCCGATGCCCAACTCGGCCGCGCTGGCGAGCATCCCGTCGCTTTCGACGCCGGCGATGATCTTCTTGCCGGCCGGAACATAGATGGAGCGGACGCCGGGGCGGCAGTTCTCCGCGCCGCAGACCACGGTTTTTCGCCCATAGCGAATGGTCTCGATCACCGCCTTGCGATAGTGCCCGCCGGGGATCGGTTCGACGGCGGCCACCACCGCTTCGGAAGCCGATTCGAGAGCCTTGCCGATCTCTTCGACGCCCTCGCATTCGGCCGTCTTCAACGTAATCAGCCGCATCAGGTCCTTGGGCGGAATCTCCAGACCGCCGACCAGCTCGCGCAGCCATTGATAAGAAAATTTCATAAACAATCCGCCCGGGGGAACTCCACCGGGGTGTCCCGCTAAAACTGCCGCAAAAACCGAAGATCGCCGCCGGTGAACAGGCGAATATCGTCGATTCCGTAGCGCATCATCGCCAGGCGCGTCAGCCCCAGGCCGAAGGCGAACCCGTTCCACTCCTCCGGATCGGCGCCGCCGTGGCGCAGCACGGCCGGATGCACCAGGCCGCAGGGCAGCAGTTCGACCCAGCCCGACTGTTTGCACACCGCGCAGCCGCGTCCTCCGCAGATCAGGCATTGAATATCCAGCTCGAACCCCGGCTCAACGAAGGGGAAAAAACCCGGCCGGAGCCGCACTGCGACGTCGCGCTTAAAAACCGCCGACAGCAGCGTCTTCATGAAGTAGATCAGGTGCGCCACCGAAACCTCGCGGTCCACCATCATGCCCTCGAGCTGATAAAACGTGTGCTCGTGCGAGGCGTCCACTTCCTCGTTGCGAAA
>JAJPIT010000123.1 GCA_021324615.1 Terriglobia bacterium
GATTGCTGGTGAGCGCCGCCGGCAGAATGGAGAAAGCGCCGATTAAAAATCCGGCGATCGCCACGCTGCGCCGCGAGAAATTGATCCGGCCCGTGCGCCGCAACAGAGTATCGGAAAGCCAGCCGCCGGCCAGGTCGCCGAGAGTGGCCGCCAGCAGCGGCAGCATGGCGTAAAATCCCATCTGCGCGAGCGTATACCGGCGATATTCGCGCAGATAGGTCGGGAACCAGTCGAGATAGGTGGCCTGGGCGTAGTTGTAACAGAAGTACATCGCGCTCAAATTCCACAGCACGGGGCTGGCCAGGATCTTGCGCCAGGGCACCGGCGCGCCGCGGGGCCGCTGCGGGCCCACCGCGGATTGAATCAGCTCGCGCTCGCCCGCGTTCACGCCTTTATGCTCCGCCGGCGTATCCCGATACCAGCCGAACCACTGCGCCGACCAGGCGATCCCCAGGGCGCCAAAGGCGTAGAAAGCGGCATGCCATCCGAACCGGGCAATGAGGAAAACCACCAGCGGAGGCGTCAGCGCTGCGCCCAGCCGCGAGCCGGCGTGGGTGATCCCCTGCGCGAAGCCGCGCTCGCCCGGCAGCAGCCACCGCGAAAGCGACCGCGTGGCGATGGGGAACGCGCCCGCCTCGCCGATACCGAACAAGAAGCGAATCGCGATCATGGACGCCGCGCTCCAGGCCAGCGCGGTCGCCGAAGTAAACAGGCTCCACCAGGTGACGATCAGGGCCAGCGCGCGCCGCGGCCCGATGCGGTCCCCCAGCCATCCGCCGGGGATTTGAAACAGCGCGTAGCTCCAGCGAAAGCTCGCCAGAATCCAGCCCATGGTGACCAGCGAAAATCCCAGATCCTTGCGGATCACAGGCGCGGCGTTGGAGATCACCACCCGGTCCATGTAGGTGATCATGTACACCGCGATGGTCATCGCTAAGACCAGATGGCGGACTCGAGTGGGCCGGTTCAGCATCGCGCACGATCCATAATCGGCCAGACGTCCTCGATCCGTTCGCCGCGGCGGACATAGATGCGGTCGTAGAGATTCACCGTCGGATCGACGTGCGGCGGAAGAAACTCGATCCGGTCGCCGGCCCGCAGGCCGTCCTGCTCGACGATTCCGAACTCATCCCCGGCGAACCGGTATTTCGCGCCGGGGAGGTTGACGGGCTCGGGTGGAAACGGCCGGTCGGTCGAAAACGCCTTGTAGCCTGCATCCACCGTCGCAAATCCCCGATGGTTCGCGCTGATTACCGTGGCCAGCACCGTCAGCGCGTTTGCAAAATCGATCCCCAGCCTGCGATACGCCAGATCCATCAGCGCGTACGATCCCGCTTGAAATTCCGTCAGCCCGGCAAGAGTGAGATCCACTTCCCAGGTCCCGGTGCTGCCGCCGGAAAGAATTTCCGTCGAAAAGCCGCTGCGTTTAAAAGCATCGCGCGCCTCCGCCGCTTTCGCAAACGTGGCCTCCGAATTTTTCCGCCGCCCCCGGGGACCCGCGTGCGATCCGCTGACGGAATAAGCCTGAAGGCCGCGCAGCCGCAGGTTCGGCGCGCGATCGATTTCGCGCGCGATCTCCAGCGCCTGCCCGACCGAACGCGCTCCGGTCCGGTGATCGCCCACATCCAAATCCACCAGCACGTCGATCGGGCGTTTCGACGACGCGTACCAGGCGACCTGACACGGATGATCGACCACCACCATCGCCCCGGTTTGCGCCGCGCGAATCGCCTTGGCCGGTTCGCCGAGCGGCGAAGTGAGCAGCATATCCGTGATCCCGGCCCTCGCCATCACCTCCGCCTCGGCGACGGTGGCTACACAGATTCCGCAGGCGCCGGCGCCGGTCTGGCGGCGGGCGATTTCGGGGCATTTGTGCGCCTTGGCGTGCGGGCGAAGATTTTTCCCGCACTCCCGCGCCCGCGCCGCCATGCGCCCGAGGTTTTTCTCAAACAGCTCAAGGTCGAGAAGCAGCGCCGGGGTCGGCACCTCCGATATAGGGAGCACGAACCATTATGGCCCGGCCGCTCCGCTTCGGTCATACTGGCTCACAGGGTTCCGCCCGTGACCTCAGCAACGCAAATCTCCGCCCTCCGGCGCGACCTCCAGCGGGCCGTCGCCGGCGAAGTCCGCTTCGACGAAATCTCCCGGGCCCTGTACTCCAGCGACGCCAGCGTGTATCAGATCCGGCCGCTCGGCGTGGTGATTCCGCGCCATCGCGAGGATATCCTGAATACCATCAAAATCTGCGCCGAGCATCGCTGCTCCATCACCCTGCGCGGCGGAGGCACTTCGCAGGCCGGCCAGGCGATCGGCGAAGGGATCATCCTCGACACTTCCAAGTACTTTAACCGCCTTCTCGAATTCAACGCCGAAGAACAATGGGCGCGCGTCGAGCCCGGCATCGTGCTCGACGAGCTCAACGCGCGGCTCGCTCCCCACGGCCTTCGCTTCGCGCCCGATATCTCCACCGCCAGCCGGGCCACCATCGGCGGCATGATGGCCAACAATTCCGCGGGCGCGCGCAGCGTCCTGTACGGGACCACGCTTCATCACGTGCTCGAACAAACCGTGGCCTTGTCCGACGCAAGCGTCGTCCACTTCCGCGAAATCGGACGCGATCAAGTCCCGCAGGGCGATTCGCTTGAAGCCCGCTGCTATGAAACCGTGCTGCGGCTGGCGCGCGAGCATGCCGAAGAAATCGAGCGCCGTTATCCCAAAATCGTGCGCCGGGTCGGCGGCTATAACCTGAACTGCTTTGTCCAAGGGCCGGTGAACCTCGCCAGAATGATGGTCGGCAGCGAAGGCACGCTCGGCGCCGTGCTCGAAGCGAAGCTGAAGCTGGTTCCGCTGCCTAAGGCCAAAGCCGTGATGGTCATCGGATTCCCGGATCTGCTCGAATCGCTGGCGGCCACGCCCGCGATTCTGCGCCATCAACCCTCCGCCGTTGAGGTGATGGATAAGGCGATTCTCGACAACACTCGCCAGAACGCCGCGCTCGATCAAATCCGCAAGATGTTCATTGAAGGCGATCCCGCCGCAACGCTTTGCGTCGAGTTTTACGCCGACCAGGAAGCCGATCTTCCGCCCCGCCTGGCGGCCCTCGAAGCGGATCTGCGCGCCCGGAAGCTCGGCACCTTCTATCGCCAGGAAACCGATCCGGCGCGGCAGCTTCGTCTGTGGAGCCTTCGCGAATCCGCGCTCGGACTGTCGATGGCAATGAAGGAGGACGCCAAATCGATTCCGTTCGTCGAGGACACCGCCGTCGATCCGGAGCGTCTCAGCCCCTTTATCGCCCGCTTTCTGAAAATCATCGAATCGCACGGCACGACGGCCGGCGTTTATGCCCACGCCAGCGTCGGATGCCTGCACGTGCGCCCCGTCATCAACATGAAGACGGCCGGCGGCGTGGCGAAATTTGAGGCCATCGCCAACGAGGTCGCCGAGCTGGTCTGCGAATACGGCGGCGCGCTTTCGGGCGAGCACGGCGACGGGCTGGTCCGCAGTCCTTTCATGCGCCGCATGTACGGCGGCGCGCTCTACGAAGCCTTTCGCGAAATCAAACGCGCCTTCGATCCCCACGGCCTGTTCAATCCGGGAAAGATCGTCGATGCGCCCCCGCTTGCCTCGAATCTCCGCTTCGGCCCGGGCTATCGCGCCGCGGATCCCGAAACATTTTTCGACTTTTCCGAATACGGCGGCCTGGCCGGAGCGGTCGAAATGTGCAGCGGCGTAGGCGCCTGCCGCAAAAAACTCGCCGGAACGATGTGTCCTTCTTATATGGCGACCCGCGAGGAAGCCGATTCAACGCGCGGGCGCGCCAACGTTCTGCGGCTGGCGATCTCCGGCAAGCTCAACGAATCCGGCCTCGGCGATGAAGGCGTCTACAGCGTCCTCGATCTCTGCCTGGAGTGCCGCGCCTGCAAGTCCGAGTGCCCGGTCGGTGTCGATATGGCCAGATTTAAGAGCGAATTTCTCGCCGATTACCACGCCCGCCACGGCACGCCGCTGGCCGACCGCGCGCTGGGCGGCATCGCCGCGCTGAGCGAATGGGGCAGCCGGTTCGCGCCGGTTTCAAACTGGATCGCCGACAGCGCTCTGAACAAAAATCTGCTGGGCGTCGATCCGCGGAGAAAGCTCCCGCGGTGGAAGCGGTCCACGTTTGCGAAATGGGCCCGCGCGCGCCAGGAAGGCGATCTGGCGCTGTTCAACGACACCTTCACCAACTTCTTCGAACCGGAGATCGGCATCGCCGCGGTCGAAATTTTGGAGCGCGCCGGCCTCCGCGTGAAGGTGGTTCGCCCCGCCTGCTGCGGGCGGCCGCTCATCTCCAAGGGACTGCTCAAGCAAGCCCGCGCCCAAGCCGCTCGCCTGATCGATGGCCTTTTCCCGGCCGCCGAGCGCGGCGAAAAAATCCTGTTCTGCGAGCCGAGCTGTCTTTCCGCGGTCAAGGAAGACGCGCCGTCGCTGGTCCGCGGCGACCAGCAAAAGCGCGGGCAAATCGTCGGCCAAGCGTGCATGCTGTTTGAAGAGTTCGCCGCCACGCTCGGCCTGAAGCTCCGACCCGGACCCGGAAAAATTCTCCTGCATGGCCACTGTCATCAAAAATCAATGGGCCTTCTGCCACACTCGATCGCGCTGCTTTCGCGCATTCCCGGCGCCCGCGTGGTGGACCTCGACGCCGGCTGCTGCGGAATGGCTGGCTCGTTCGGCTACGCCAAATCGCACTACGACGTCTCCGTCGCGATCGCGAACCGCAAACTGCTGCCCGCTTTGAAATCGTACGGCGAGCGCGACGCCGTCGTTGCCCCCGGGACCTCCTGCCGCCATCAGATCGCCGATCTGGCGGGCCTTGCGGCGCAGCATCCCGCCGTCCTGATTCGCGGATTGATAGATTAGTGGATGCCTCCGGGCATAAGAGGTGACCATGAACCGCGCTGGATTTTTCACCGCAATTCTCAGCTTCGCCCTCACCGCCTCCGCCCAACTGCTGGTCCTCAATAAGGAAGGCAACGTCGCGGTCGTCGATCCCGCCACCGGTAAAGTCCTGGGCCGCGGCCCGACCGGCGAGGGCCCGCACGAGGTCGTCTCAACCACCGACGGCAAGTACGCCGTGGCCAGCAACTACGGGACCGGCCAGCAGCCCGGCCATACTCTGTCCGTCATCGATATCGCGACCTTCAAGGAAGTGCATCGCGCCGATCTCTCGCCGCAAACGCGGCCCCATGGCCTGTTCGCCGCCGGCGGCAAGGTTTATTTCACCTGCGAGGGAAGCAAAACCATCGGCCGCTACGATCCCGCAGCCGATCGCGTCGACTGGATTCTGGGCACCGGCCAGGACGGCACCCACATGATCGCGCTCAGCAAAGACGGCAGCCGAATTTTTACGGCGAACATCCAGTCCGGCAGCATCTCGATCTTTGAGCGCGGCGCCAATGACTGGCGCCAAACCGTGGTGCCGGTCGGCCGCGGCGCCGAGGGATTCGATCTTTCGCCGGACGAACGCGAGCTCTGGGCCGCCAACGCCGGCGATCAGACCGTCTCGACCGTCAGCGTCGCCGAAAAGCGCGTCACGCGCACCTTTCCGGTCAGCGCCAGGCGCTCCAACCGCCTGAAATTCACCCCGGATGGCAAGCGCGTTCTCATCTCCGACCTGAACACCGGCAATCTGCTGGTCCTCGACGCCGCTTCACGCAAGGAGATCAAGACGATCAAGATCGGCAGCGGAATCGCCGGAATTCTGATTTCGCCCGACGGCTCCAAGGCGTATGTCGCCGCCACTCCGGATAATTTTGTCGGCGTGGTCGATCTTCGCACCCTGGAGCTGGCCAGGCGCATCCAAACCGGCAAGGGTCCCGATGGAATGGATTGGGTCAGCGGCCGTTAACCTCGCCTCAGCCGGCCGCCGGCGGCATTTCGATGAGGTGCGGCGGCGGTGGAGCGCGTTCGAAAGCGGCGGCGGCTTCGGCGCATCGAATTCGTGAAGATCGGAATCACCTGCTATCCGACCTACGGCGGCAGCGGCATCGTCGCCACCGAGCTCGGCATGGAGCTGGCCGCGCGCGGCCATGACGTGCATTTCATCAGCTACGCCAACCCGATTCGTCTGGATACCGCCATTCCGCGCATTCATTATCACGAAGTCGAGGTTTCCAATTACCCGCTGTTTCATTACCCGCCGTACTGTCTCGC
>JAJPIT010000048.1 GCA_021324615.1 Terriglobia bacterium
ACTCTTCGCTGGTCGCCATCAGGTGCGCTTTCAGTTCATCTTGCGTGTTCGTCTCCATCAAACACTCTCCTTTGGTTTGTGAGAGCCACGCCGAGTCTGATTTTAATGGGATTAGTCGGGCTCGGTGGGTCGTAATCATCGTCAAGGGCGGCGGGTCACCGATGGCCAGCCGCACCATGACGATATCATGAAAAAAAGCTCATGACAATAGCCGATTCGGCGGGTGCGGAGTAGTAGCCGGAGCGGCGCCCGATTTCCTGGAAACCCATGCTGCGATAGAGGTTTATGGCTGGGGTGTTGGACTCCCGCACCTCCAGGAACCAGCTTCCGGGGAAACGCGAAATTTCCTGGCGGAGCAGGGTTCGGGCGATGCCGCGGCGGCGCATTTCCGGCTCGACGGCCAGACTGAGGATCTCCCGTTCGCCGGGCGCGGTCTGGCGGGAGACCAGGAAGCCGCGAACGAGCCCATCGACTAACGCGAGGCAGCAATCGTGTTCGAGATATTTTTCCGGCGGCCATCCGAAGCTGCCCTGAATCGCCGCGATCGCGGGCAGATCATCGCGCGTCGCCTCGCGCAGGACAATCCCGGCGGTGTTCATGCTCATCGAACTTCGCGGCGCTTTCCAACCGCCAGATCCAGCACCGCCGCGCCGGCCAGCGGCAGGGCGGACAGGCTGAGGAAGACGGCGTGAAAGCCGGCGTGATCGACCATGGCGCCGATGGCCAGAGAAAACGGCGCCTGCATCAATCCGTAGGCCGAGGTCAGCGCGGCCACGCCGAGGGCGGCGCGCCCGGGGCCGAACAGATCGATGGGCAAGGCGTAAAGATTGGTGGTGGCGCCGAGGGCCCAAAACGCGCTGATGCCGACCGCGGCCGTGGCCCAACGGACGCCGGGCATCCAGGGGATGGCCGCGGTGGAGATCAGCGAGGCGAGGGCAAAAAGCCAGCAGGCCCGTATCCGCGCCGCGAGCACATCCAGGCCGCCGCGAATCCAGCGGAACGCCATCCATCCGCCGGCGAACCCGCCGAAGGTTCCGAGCACGGGCGGGATCCAGGCGAAGCGCGCGTTGGCCTCTTGCTGGGTCAACTTCCACTGTTCGACGTAATAGAGCGTGGTCCAGTTGGTCCAGAGGGTGTACAGCGACATCATCAGGATGGTGGAGGCGAGCAATGCCCACAGCCGCGGGTCGCGCAAGATCTCGCGGACGGGCAGGGTCGATTTTTTCACTTTTTCCGGATGCGCGGGAATTTTTTTCGCGGTCCACAGCCAGAGCGGGACCCAAAGGAAACCCAGGGCGCCGCACAACAGGAAGGCCGATCGCCATCCATAAGCCGGCGTCATCGACGCGGCGATCAGCGGCGCGGCGGTCAAGCCGAGGCTGATGCCGATCTGGTTGAAGGCCGTTCCGAGGGCCAGCTCGCGCGGCTCCAGATAGATTCCGTTCGCTTTGCCAAAGCACGGGATGCCGGCCGCTTCGGCGATTCCCAGGGCGGTACGCGAGGCCAGCACGCCGCCGACGCCGCGCGCCAGGCCCGTGGAGGCGCCGGCGAGGGACCAGGCCAGTACGGCGATGCTGGCCCCGGCGTTCAATCCCACGCCATCGATGAACCAGCCGGCGGCCGGCGCGATGGCCGCATAGAGGAGCGAAAAGACGGAAACGATCTTTCCGTAGTCCTGGTTGTTCAGATGAAATTCGGCTTTGAGCGCGGGCGCCACGGCGGCCAGAAGCTGCCGGTCCAGATAGTTCAGGGCGGAACAGAACAGGAAGACGGTGATGGCGATCCAGCGCGGGGCGAGGCGCGGCATCAGGGAAGTTCCACCATGGCGACGTCGCCCGCGGTGTTGTATTTTGCGTCGGCTTTTCTGTTGTAAATAACGCGGATCTTGGGGGCCGGGCGCGCCGCCCCGCAGGCGAACTTCACTCCTTCGGCGCTGTGCACGGTGAGGTGATTCAGATCGCGGATCAGCAGCCGGATCGTGCCGCCGCCGTCGCTGTGGATGGTCAGCCGCAGCGGGCCGCCGGAGAGGCAATCGACGCGCGCGAGCGTTCCGGACAATTTTTCGCCGGGCGGATCCTCCCACCATTGGACGGGGGTTTCGCCGGGACGCATCCCGCCGAGTTGCCGATTCACGGCCGCCTCCGCCGCGTGGACCTCGGCGGCTGCCGCGTCCTTGAGGCGCTGCAATTCGGCCGCCTGTTCGGCGGCGATGCGTTTCTTTTCGGCGGCTTCGTAAGCGGCGCGCTCGGCGTCCATATCCAGGCGTGCCTTTTCGATGCGCGCGCGTTCGGCTTGGGTGGGCGCGGCGCGCATCGCCGCCGCCCAGGATTTATCGGCGTCTGCGTAGAGGTGCGCCTCCATTTGCGCCTGGGCGAGCTGCTGCCAATAAGCCGGATTGCGCGGCTCGAGCGCGGCGGCTTCTTTCAAGTCCCGGACCTTGGCGGCTGGATCGGTTTCCAGCGCCGCCAGCCTGGCGTGCGCCTCCGCCCATCGTGGATTGGCCTTGATGGCCAGCTCCAGCGAAGGACGGGTATTCCTGGCGGCGAGCCCGCGCGGGCTGTCCGGGGGAAAATCCTTGCCGCCGGCGGCGAGCTCCGCCAGGAGGCCGGCGACCGCTTCCTTGCCGAGGGGCTTTTCGACGAAGTCGGTGTTGGGATTGAGGGCCTCGCCATCCACGGGCGCGGCCTGGAAATTTCCGGCGCGCAGATAATCGCCGGCTTTCTGATCGAGCTGCCGGGGCGTGAGGCCGTAGGCGTTGCGCGCGGCGAGGGCGGGATCGCCCAGGCCTTGCAGGTTGTTCAGGTAGACGCGGATTTTCCCGCTGTAATCGGGATTGGTGGCCAGGAGCTGAATTTTGGCCCATTCCTGCAATCGTTCTGGGGAAAGCTCGCCGGGCGGAAGCGGCGCGCCGAGCAGAACTTTGGTGCCCTTGACCTCGATGGTGGAGAACAGATCGCAGAGCGCGGTCTCCACTGCCGGAGGCAAGCGGCCGGAGTTGTCGTCGATGAGCGTGCGCGCCAGCTCGCGCAGAAAATCGCGCGGCAGGGGCTTGTCCGCGCTCCAGGCGGCGAGCATGGCCGATCCGCCGGCGATCATCGGCTGATTTAACGCGTGCGGCGCATATTCTTTGGCGCTTGAAAACAGCACCAGATCGATCGGCCAGACGGTTTCAAGGGGTTTTTCCCGAGGTCCGCCGACGCCCAGGCTATCCTGGCCCAGCAGGATGCCGAGGGCGTGGCGAAGCTGCTCCATTTCATTGAGCCGTTCGCGCGCCGGTTTGTCGCCGGCGTCGCTGGCCACGCGGAAAGGTCCGAAGCGGTATTCCACCCAGCCCGCGCGGGCGCAGGAAGCGGCCAGCAGGGCGAGGACAATGCGGTACATCCTTTTTCTATGATGCGTCTTTCCGGAGGGGGGTGTGGAGGTCTACCGGATCTTCTCGTCGCGCTCGACTTTGCCGTCGCGGATGTGGATGACGCGATGCGCGTGCATGGCGATGTCGTGCTCGTGGGTGACCAGTACGATGGTGTTGCCCTGCCGGTGCAGGCGCTCGAAGAGGGCCATGATCTCGTTTCCGGTGGCGGTATCGAGCGCGCCGGTGGGCTCGTCGGCGAGCAGAATCGAGGGATCGTTCACCAGGGCGCGCGCGATGGCCACGCGCTGGCGCTGGCCGCCGGAGAGCTCGCTCGGCTTGTGCAGCATGCGCTGCTCCAGGTCGACGGCGCGGAGCGCGGCCTTGGCCTTTTCCTCGCGCGCCGGCTTGGGAACGCCGGCGTAGATCAGGGGCAGCTCCACGTTGTGCAGCGCGGTGGCGCGGGCCAGCAGATTGAAGGTCTGGAAGACGAAGCCGATCTCCTTATTGCGGATGCGCGCCAGTTGATCGTCGTCCATGTCGCTGACCAGGTTGCCGGCCAGGTAATACTGCCCGGAGGTGGGCGTATCCAGGCAGCCGATCAGGTTCATCAGCGTGGACTTTCCCGAGCCGGAGGGGCCCATGATGGCGACGTATTCGCCTTTGCGGATCTCCATATCGATGCCGGAGACGGCGTGAATGGTCTGGTCGCCCATCACGTAGGTTTTATACAGATCCCAGGTGCGGATGATCACGCCGTCGCGGCGGAGCTGCTCGCCGCGTTCGACCTTATCGAGAACCGCCGGCTGCGCCATCGTCAATTGGCCAGAACCACGTCCGGCGGGCGGTTATCGATCTTCACCCGCGCTCCGTTGCGGATGGTGCGGATCACTTTGTAGCTGCCGGTGATAATCGGCTGATTTTCCTCCAGGCCGCTGAGGACTTCGATGTCGGTGGCGCCGGTGATTCCGGTTTCCACCTGGTGGAACTCGGCTCGGCCGTCCTTGATGACGAAGACGCCTTGCAGCTCTTCGTTGTTTTTGGCGCGCTCGGCGGGTGTTTCGGTGGAGGCCATCACGCCGTTGGGCGGCGTCAGGAGATCGATGCGCCTGCGGACGGTGAGCGCCTGAATGGGGATGGACAAAACGTTTTTCCGCGTCGCGGTGACGATCTTGGCTGAGCAGGACAGGCCGGGCCGGATATCTTCGGGCGGCGAGTCGAGCGCGATGACCACCTTGAAATCCTTGGCTTCCTGGCTGGAGGTGGCGCTTTGCGAGGCGGCCAGGCCGCTGGAGCGGAGGATGGCGGTGTTGCCGATGTCGGTCACCTTGCCGGTGAAGGTTTTATTGGGCATGGCGTCGATGGTGATGTTGGCGGTCTGGCCCAGGTGGACGTTGACGATGTCGGTTTCATCGACCTTCACTTCCGCGGTGATCAGCGACATATCGGCGATGGTCATGATGGTGGAGGCGGCGGAGTTCTGCACGCCCGGCACCACGGTTTCGCCGACGCGCACGGGAAGATCCGTCACCACGCCGTCCAGCGGGGCGACCGCGTCGTATTTGGCCAGCACATCCTCGATGCGGGTGAGGGCCGCCTGAGCCTGGGCCACGCGGCGCTGGTAGGAGGCGAGCTGCGCCGCGGTCTGCTGCCGCTGAACCTTCATCTGCTCCAGCCGCGCCTCGTTTTCACGGACGCTGGCGGTGGCCGAGGCGTAGTCGGCCTTTCTCTGATCGTACTCCTGGCGGGCGATCAGGTTGTACTGAAGCATTTTTTCGGCGTTATCCATCAGCATTTTGGCGCGGGCCTGTTCGGTGCGGAAACGTTCCAGCGTGGCCTGCTGCGTTTTGATGCTCTCGTCGGCGGCGGCGAGGGCTTCTTCGGCCGCGTTGGAATCGGCCTGGGCCGAGGCCACTCCGGCCTTCTGCGCCTGCACGTCGGCCTGCGCCTGGACGTGCTCGATGCGGGCGACCACCTGATTTTTGCGCACCCGGTCGCCTTCCTTGACCAGCAGCTCCACGATGCGGCCCTGCGCGTTGGCTCCGATATTGATGTAATTGCGGGGCTTGATTTCCCCCGATGCGGTCACCACGGCGGTCAGATCGGCGCGCTCGACGCTGCCGCTCTGCACCGTGACCACGTCGCGCTGGCTATATCGTATCCCTCCGTAAATGCCGCCGGCGACGAGCAGGGGCACAACCAGAACGAGCGTGACCTTCCACTTTCGCTTCACAGGTGGGCTGTCTCCGTGAGTCTATGACGAAAATTGCGGGAACAAAGTTCCGTCGCCGGTCTCTTTATTGTATCCTGCCCCGGCCGGCCGCCTGGGGGGATCAGCGCCCGCGCCGGGCCGGCTCGATCTGGACCAGGTCTGCGCGCGTGGAGGCCAGCCATTGTTTTGGCAGCCTCGACCCGTAGACCATCCGCTCGATCACCGGCATCACCCGCTGCACCCATTTGCCGTGCAGCAGCAGGCTTCCGGCGGCGAGCAAGGGATGGGGGATCACGGTGCAGCAGCGCGCGCACATATCGATCTCGCCGGCCCGTCCGGCGGCGTGCAGCCGCCGCAGCCGCCGCATCTGCTCGGAGTTAAAAATCTCCTCGAGCGGGCTTTGGCGCAGATCGCCGGCGGGCGCGCCGCCGAGATGATAGCTCTGGCAGCAGGGAAAGACGCGGCCGTCGTGCTTGACGTACATCGCGCCGCGCCACAGATAATGGCACGGCCGGGCGCCTCCGCGGTTTCCCTCCGGCTGCACCAGATTGGTTTCGTCCTCCTTGACGCGCACCTGATCGACGCCTTCGACTGCGCTCCAGAAGCGGCGGAAGTCCTCGACCTCGTGCGCGTTTCCCGGCATCCGCACCATCTGCACCACCACCTGCATCTTCGAGCCCCGCTGTTTCTTCATGCGCGCGAAGCGCACGAAATTATCGCGGACTTTTTCAAAGCGCGCGCCCTTGCGGTACTGCTCAAAAGTCTCTTTAGAGGCGCCGTCGAAGCTCAGGGTGATGTGCGCCAGCGGCGTTTCAAGCAGCCGCGCGGCCGTTTTTTCGTCGAGAAAAGTTCCGTTGGTGGAAAGCAGGGTGGCGATGCCGTGCCGCTCGCAATACTCGATGCGGTCGAAAATTTTGCGATCCATGAACGGCTCGCCCAGCCCGATCAGCATCATGTGCTCGCCGGTGCGCGATGCGCCGGCGACCAGGCGCTCGAAGATCTCGTCGGTCATGTCCTCCTTCGGCTGTTTGTGCGTCTCGCGCGGGCACATGGGGCAGTAGAGATTGCACTTGGCCGTGGTTTCGACGATGTATTCCACCGGCAGCGCGGGCACACGCTCGGCGCGGCGCAGGTAGCTGTAGAGGAGCTTGGCGCGGTTCCAGAGGCGCACGAGAACCATCTTCGCACGGCGCCGGAGCGGAGCGGATTCCGGCGGGCGCGCCTAGGGCTGGATCAGGGGAGCGTAGTAGCCGTGGCGGGCGCGCACGATCAGGTCCTTGCGGCCCTTGACCTTCACTTCCACCGGATGATACTGGCCGTCGGTCTTGAGCGGATCGGGCCGGTACAGCACGTTGTACTGATGGCGCAACTCATTGGCGATATTTTCAAACGATTGCGCCAGATCCTGCGCTTTGAACGGGAAAAAGGCCTGGCCGCCGGTCTGTTCGGCGAAATACTTCAGGACCTTGTCGCCGTCCATTTCCTGGCCGGTGCGGTTGGTGGAGATGCAATAGATGACGGTGTCGGATTTATGCGCCATTTCCAGGGCCTGATCGCGCGTGTAGCGGCTGTTGTTGTCGTCGCCGTCGCTTAAGATCACCATGGCGCGGCGGAACTTGTAGCGCGGCTGATCCTGCACGAGTTTGTCGCGGCAGGCGTAGAAGATGGCGTCGTAGAGCGCGGTTCCCCCGCCGGGGCGCAGGTTCTGGATGGCGCGGGTGATGGCGTCGGCGTCGCCGGTGAGATCGGCCACCAGCTCGGCCGAGGTGTCGAAGCTGACCACGATGGCCTTATCTTCCCGGGGGCGAAGCACGGTGTTGATGAAATCGGTGGCGGCCTCCTGCTGGAAGCGGAACCGGTCGCGGATGCTGTTGCTGGTGTCGATCAGGATGGCCAGGCGCAGCGGGAGGTCGGTTTCGGCGGTGAAGTCGGTGATGGTCTGCGGCCTTTTCGACTCGAGGATCTGAAAATCGTTCTTGGTAAGGTCGGTGACGAAACGGCCCTTCTTGTCGGTCACGGTGAACAGCAACTGGACGCGGGTTACTTCGACGGAGATCCGCGGCTCATCGGCTTCGGAGGCGGGCTTGGCCGGCTGCTGAGCCCGGGCGAGCCCGGTCAACATGGGCAGCGCGGCGAAGGCGAGCGTTACGACGGTTTTCATGGCAAGCTACCTAAATTATAGGCAGTTCGTTGAGCCAGCGCTGCAACTCGCCGGGCAGCGGCGCTTCCACCTGCACCCGGCCGCCGCCGGCTGGCGTGGTGAAGGCGATCTTCCAGGCGTGGAGGAAGATGCGGGGGCCGGGGCGCGCTCCGTAGAGCCGGTCTCCGGCGACGGGATGTCCGATGGCGGCGAAGTGGGCGCGGATCTGATGGGTGCGGCCAGTGGCGATCCGCACCTCCAGGTATGTGAATCCGGCGAACCGGCGCAGGACGCGATATTCGGTCAGCGCGGCGCGGCCCTGTGGCAGGCGCGCGGTCATCCGGGTGCGGCGCGCCGGGTCGCGGGCGATCGGCCGGCGGATGCGCCCGGCATCGGCCGGCAGGCTGCCCTCCACCAGCGCCAGATAGATTTTTTCGACGCTTCGCGCGGCGAACTGAGCGGCCAGGGCGCGATGTGCCGGGTCGTTTCGGGCCACCAGCAGCACGCCGCTGGTTCCGCGGTCGAGGCGGTGGACAATCCCCGGCCGCAACTCTCCGCCCAGGCGCGACAGCGAGGCGAAGTGGTGCACCAGGCGGTTGACCAGCGTGCCGGAGTGGGCTCCCGCCCCGGCGTGAACGGTCAGGCCGGCGGGTTTGTTGACGGCGATCACCGCGGCGTCCTGATAGAGGACTTCGACCGGCAGATCCTCGGGCTCGGCCTGGAGCGGCGGCGGCGCCGACGGCGAGACCTCGATCTGTTCACCGCCGCGCAGGATCCGCGAGGCTTTGGCGGGAGCGCCGTTCACCAGCACGCGTCCTGCTTTGATCCAGCTCTGGATCCGCGAACGGCTGTAATCCGGAAGGCGATCCTGAAGAAAGCGGTCGAGGCGGGTAGGGGCGGCGGCGGTGAAGGAGATGGTCAAGGTGGGTTGCGGGGCGGCTGGCCCGGCGCCAGTCTCATGGTAGGGCATTCGACATAAAGTATCGACGCAGCGGACAGAGACGCGCTGCACCAAGCCGTATCGCTGGATCAGGCGGCGGCGGTGCGATGGCGGCCGTAGAGAAAATAGATCGCCAGGCCGATCAGCAGCCAGGCGAAGAAGCGGATCCAGGTCAGCAGCGGCAATCCGGCCATCAGCAGCAGGCAGCAGGCGATGGACAGGGCCGGAATCAGGGGAACCAGGGGAGCGCGGAACGGGCGGTGGCGCTGCGGCTGGGTCCGGCGCAGCACGATCACGCTGGCCGCGACGATGATGAATGCGAACAGCGTTCCGATGTTGGTCAGCTCGGCGAAGGTGTCGATATCCCACAATCCCGAAGGGAGCCCCACCAGCAGCCCGGCGATCCAGGTGCCGATATAGGGCGTGCGGAAGCGCGGATGGACGGCGCCGAACATTTTCGGCAGCAGGCGGTCGCGCGACATGGCGAACCAGATGCGCGCCTGCCCGTACTGGCCCACCAGCAGCGAGGAGATCATCCCGGTGAGGGCGCCGGCGCTGACGATCAGCCGCAGCCGGTTGTATCCGATATTCTTGAGCGCCACCGCCACCGCGGAGTTGGGATCGAGCGTCTTCCAGTTGGCGATGCCGGTGAGCACCACGGTGACCGATCCGTACAGGATGGTGCAGAGGATCAGCGTGGCGATGATGCCGAAGGGCAGATCGCGCTGCGGCCGCCCGCACTCCTCGGCGGCGGTGGAGACGGCGTCGAATCCGATGTAGGTGAAGAAGACGATGCTGGCCCCGCTGACGATTCCCGCCAGCCCGTTGGGGGCGAAGGGATGCCAGTTGGCGGTATTGATCGCGCGCATCGCCCCCAGGCTGAAAATCGCGATTGCGGCGATTTTGATCATCACCATGGTGGTGTTGGTGGCGGCGCTTTCCTTCACCCCGCGCACCAGGATCCAGGTGATGGCGAGCGTAATCAGCAGGGCCGGAAGATTATAGATTCCGGCGGGGGATCCCGGCGCGGCGAACATCGGATAGGCGATCGCCGCAGGCAGGCGCCGGCCGAAGAGGTTGTCGCCCAGGTCCTGCAAATACGCGGAAAATCCCACGGCGACGGACATATTGGCCACCGCGTATTCCAGGATCAGATCCCAGCCGATGATCCAGGCGAAGATCTCACCCAGGATCGCGTAGGCGTAGGTGTAAGTGCTGCCGGCGATGGGGATCATGGAGGCCAGTTCGGCGAAACACAGGCCGGCGAACAGGCAGGCGATGAGCACCAGGCCGAAGGAAACGATCAGCGCCGGTCCCGCGCCGGGCCGGCCGAGCGAGGCCGCGGCGGCGCGACCGTGCAGGGTCAGATCGAGCACGGTGGCTTGCAGCAATCCGGGATCTTTGAGCTTTCCCGAAGCCGCCGTTCCGGTGACCGTGAAGATGCCCGACCCGATCACGATGCCGACGCCCAAGAAGGCCAGCGACCACGGCCCCAGCGTCTTTTTCAGCCGGTGCGACGGCTCCTGGGACGTTTTGATGAGTTCATCGATCGACTTGGTCTGGAGAAGCGGCACACGTCAGCGCTTGCGCTGGCCCTTGGCCATCTTCCTGACTTTCCGCTTGCGCGAGCCGCGCGCGACATCGGCGGCTCGCGGCGCCAGCGGCGGTCGTTTCTTGCGGGCCGCCCGCTTGAGCGATTTTCTCTCGGCTTTATCGGTGACGTGTTTGGTGTTCATTCAATTTTGATTCCTGCGTATTTGGCGACCAATTTTTTCAAGCCATAACCCGGGAAACTCACGGTGATCTTGGCGTCCTCGCCCGAACCTTCCAGGCGCAGCACCGTGCCCCGGCCGTACCTGGCATGCTCGACGGTGGATCCCGGACCGAATCGGCGCGCCGCCGATTTTGCCGGGACCGGGGCCGCCGGTTTGGCCTGCTGGCGCGGCTCCGGCTGGCGCAAGCCCGAAGGCGGCGGCATGCCCCGCTCGGCGAAGAACTGTCTGATATTCTCCACCGAGTTGTAAGTCTTCCCAGTATAAAGGTTCCGGCGCGCGGCGTCGCGCACCAGGTAGCGCTCGGCCAGCAGATCGACATGGCCCTGATCGCCGCGCACGCGTTCCAGCAGATGCGCCGGCACTTCGCGCAAGAAACGCGAGGGGATGGACTGCTCCGGCTGGCCGCCGCCGAAGCGCCGCCGGAGCCGCGCCCAGGACAGATAGAGTTTTTTTCCGGCGCGGGTCATGCCCACGTAGCACAGGCGCCGTTCTTCCTCCATAGCCGCGGCGGAGTCGAGCGAGCGGCTATGGGGGAACAGGCCCTCCTCGAGCCCGGCGATGAAGACGACGGGAAACTCCAGGCCCTTGGCGTTGTGCAGGGTCAGCAGCGAAACGGGGGCGCGCTCGTCGGCCTGATCGGCGTCGGAGACCAGAGCGGCGTGATCGAGGAAGTCGCGGAGGGTTTCCCCGCGCTCGGCGGCGTCGGCGGCGGCGTTGAGCAGTTCTTCCAGATTGGCCAGGCGGCTGCGGGACTCCTCGGTGTTTTCCTGCTCCAGCACTTGGCGGTAGCCGGTACGCTCCAGCACGGCCTCCAGCGTTTCGGTGACGCTCTTTTGGCCGGCGATTTCGGCCAGCTCCTGGATCAGGCGATGAAAGGCCTGAAGGGCGGCCTGGGCGCGGGGCGGGAACGCATTCCCGGCGAGCATTCGCCGGAGCGCGCTCCAAAGCGGCTCGTTGTGCTCGGCTGCGGACCGCTCGATCTGCTCGGCGGTGGTGCGGCCGATGCCGCGGGCCGGGACATTGAGGATGCGGAGCAGGCTGACCGAATCCTGCGGGCTGACCAGGATTTTCAGATACGCGAGAATATCTTTAATTTCGGCGCGCTGGTAAAAGCTGAATCCGCCGACCACTGTGTATTTCCGCCCGTATCGCCGCAGCGCCTCCTCGATCTGCCGCGATTGGGCGTTGGTGCGATAGAGCACCGCCACGCGATCCTGGGGATTCTGGGCCAGCCGGTTCTCGATGGTGTCGGCGATGAACAGCGCCTCGTTTTCCGCATCCGGCGCTTCGTAGAGCAGGATTTTTTCGCCGCCGCCGGCTTCGGTCCACAACGATTTGCCGATGCGCTCGGTGTTGTGGGCCACCACGGCGTTGGCGGCCTCCAGGATGTTCCGGCTGGAGCGGTAATTCTGCTCCATCCGGATGACGGCGGCGCCGGGAAAATCGCGCTCGAAGTCCAGAATATTGCGGATATTGGCGCCGCGCCAGCCGTAAATCGACTGGTCCTCGTCGCCCACCACGAAAATATTGCGCCGCTGGCCGGCCAGCAGGCGCATCAGCTCGTACTGGCTGCGGTTGGTGTCCTGATACTCGTCCACCATGACGAATTCGTAGCGCCGGTTCAGCTTTTCGCGCGCCGCCGCGTCTTGCTGGAGCAGGCGGACCGCCTCCAGCAGCAGATCGTCGAAGTCCAGGGCGTTGGACTCGCGCAGTTTCGCCTCGTATTTTTCGTAGACCACCGCCAGGCGTGTGGTTGCCGGATCGCTGGCCGCGCGGGCCATCTCCTCGGGCGATTGCTTATGACTTTTGGCGTGGCTGATGCGGGACAGGGCGGCGCGATACGCCATGAATTTTTCGTCCAGGCCGAGCTGCCGGTAGACCTGTTTGAGGATGGACAACTGATCGTCGTCGTCGTAGATGGTGAAGCTGGTGGTGAATCCGGGCCGGATCGCGGCCAGCGGGGCGCCTTCGCGGCGGAGCAGGCGGACGCAGAAGGAGTGAAAAGTCGCCAGGGTTGGGCCGTCGCCGCCGATTCCGCCGGTGAGCGAACGCACGCGCTCGCGCATTTCCGCGGCGGCCTTGTTGGTAAAGGTAACGGCGAGGATGGCCCATCCCGGCACGCGATGAACGCTCATCAGGTGCGCGATGCGGTGGGTGATGACCCGCGTTTTCCCGCTTCCCGCGCCGGCCAGAACCAGCAGCGGTCCTTCCCCGTGCTGAACCGCCTCACGCTGCCGCGGGTTCAGCCCCTCCAGAAAGTCCATGGAAACCCGATTTTATCACGCGCCGGCCGGCCGGCACTGGCCGGGGGTTTCCATCCATTCCGGTGGGAGTTTTGTATGTTAAAGAAAACAAAGCCAGGCATGCAGCGAACCTGGTTCCGGGACGCCGGTTGCCTGCCGGATTGCCGGGCGCAGGCGAACCGCGCATTTTCCGGGATCTTCCTTGCGGCGGTGGCGCCACGTTGTTGTAACCTGTCAAAGAAGTGGCGCGCCATCTCTATTGGATAAGTTGGATTTTCCGGGCCAGCGGCCACTTTCCGCGAAGTTTGGCGTCTTGTCAGATAGGTGGCCATGCTGGTTGAGTTCGAACTCATTGAGCGGGCTCGAAGCGGAGACGACAATGCGTTCAATCAGGTGGTGCAGGCATACCGGAAACGGATTCTGGGCACCATCGCCCGGCTGATCGGGCGGCCGGAAGACGTGGAGGATGTCGGGCAGGAGGTTTTCGTCCGGCTGTATTATTCGCTGGAGCAGCTCCGGACGCCAGAGGTTTTTGAGCCTTGGCTGTACCGGTTGACGGTGAATGCGGCGTATGATTATTTGCGGCGCCAGCGGCGCAGGCAGGAAAGCCGCATGTCGGATCTGAGCGAGCAGCAGGTGGTGATGGCGGATGCGGCCGCCGGCGGCAAGAAGCGCGATGAAGAGGAGCGCCGGACGCGGATTCGGGAGCTGGTGGAGTCGTTGTTGGGGCAGGTAAGCGAGGAAGACCGGATTCTTTTAACCCTGAAAGAGGTCGAAGGGCTTTCTTTGAAGGAACTTGAAAAAATCTACAGGGTTAATGAAAATGCTCTTAAGGTACGGCTGTTCCGGGCGCGGCAGCGGGTTCTGAAGGCCTACGAATCGCGCCAGGAATGAAGCGGTGAGGTGTTGAGATGGACCGGATGAACGGGCAAGACAAGCTGGAAGCGCTGTTTGCGGAGTATCGCGCGGCATTTCCCGACCCGGAGCCGAGCGCGGGTTTCACGCCTGGCCTGTGGCGGCGGATTGAAGCTCGCCGCTCTGCGAACCTGAAGGTTTTCCGCGTGCTTGCGCAGGTCTGCGTCGGCGCGACGCTGGCCTTGACGGTGCTGATGGGGCTGGTGTTGATCCCGCGCTTTGAGCAGGCGCCGGTCGCCAGCACTTCCTACGCCGACGCGCTGGCCGCCGAGCATCCCAACACCTACGTGGATATTTTCGCGGGCGAGATCAAATGAAGTTTTCGCGGGGCGCGATCGCCTTTTATATCGCGATTGTTTTCTTAAGCGGCGTGGTGCTCGGCGCGGTAGGACATCGGTTTTACGTGGTTTCGACCACGCCCGCGCGTCCCACTCCGGAGGAGGTCCGCAAGCGGATCACCGCCGAATATCAGCAGCGGCTGAAGCTCACCGAAGATCAGATGGCCAAGCTCAACATGATCATGGATGAGACGCGCGCGCGCATTGAAGAGACGCGCCGCCAGATGCATCCGGCCTATCAGAAGATCCGGGAAGAGCAGCAGGAGAAGTTCCGCGAGCTGCTCACGCCGGAGCAGCAGGCCGAATACGACAAGATCCTCAAGGAGCGCGAACAGCGTCAAAAACAGGGGGGGCACGGTCCCGGCGGACCGGGCATTTAGGCCTCAGGCGACCGGCTGCTCTTTTTGGCTTCCGCCGCGGCCCGGACCTTCTGATATTTCTTCTGAAAACGGTCGACTCGGCCTTCGGTGTCCACCAGCTTCTGCCGGCCGGTAAAGAACGGATGGCAGTTCGAGCAGATTTCCACGCGGATATCGCCTTTATGCGCCGAGCGCGTGCGGAACGTGTTTCCGCAGGCGCAAATCACGTTCACTTCTTCATAGGCGGGATGAATGCCGGCTTTCATAGGGGAATCCTCAGTTTAACACATTTGGCGACGAAAAACCCCGTTTCGCCCTTGGAGGAGCGGCAACGGGGTTTTTCCAAACTGATTTAAAGAACGGACTCAGTTCGCGTGAGCAGGCCGGTGAGCATGAGCAGCGGTCCCGTCACTGAACGAAACCTGTACGTTAGGAGCGTCGGCTTTAAGAGCCGGCCACCTCACGCGTATTTTGAGTACAGTCTTTACTACCAGGTATCATTCGACTGGACCACCTCCTTTCTCAGTGATGCCTTCATCATAGAGCGAGGCCGAAAATCTGTCAATGCTGGCCGGCGGGCCTTGATGTAGGCCAGCGATTTTGTCACCCCCTAACAGGCCAGCGATTCTGTCACCCCTGAAAGGAGATGGTGACATTGAGTCAGAAGCAATTACAACGGATCAAGGTG